>JANNDB010000080.1:0-3006 GCA_031387285.1 Betaproteobacteria bacterium
TTGCGGATGTTGTTGACGTGGCGCTCCAGGTTGGGCAGGCCCTTCTCCACGGCTGCGGGGTTGGGCGTGTTGAGGTCCTTGGCGTCGACACCGCCGTGGTGTTTGAGCGCGCGCAGGGTAGCCACCACAACGGCGGCGTCCGGTCGCAGGCCGGACTTGCGGCACTTGATATCGATGAACTTCTCGGCGCCCAGGTCGGCGCCAAAACCGGCTTCGGTCACCACATAGTCGCCCAGCTTTAGAGCGGCCCTGGTGGCCGTTACGGTATTGCAGCCGTGCGCGATATTGGCGAAGGGCCCGCCATGGATGATGGCCGGGTTGTTTTCCAGCGTCTGCACCAGGTTGGGCTTGATCGCATCCTTGAGCAGCGCCGCCATCGCCCCCTGGGCCTGCAGATCACTGGCCCGGATCGGCTTCTGGTCCCGGGTGTAGCCGACGATGATGTTCCCCAGGCGTGCCTTCAGGTCCTTGCGCGAAGTAGCCAGGCAGAAGATCGCCATCACCTCGGACGCCACCACGATGTCGAAGCCGTCCTCGCGCGGGAAGCCGTTGCCGGGGCCACCCAGCGACACCACGGTGGAGCGCAGGGCGCGGTCGTTCATGTCCATCACCCGGCGCCAGACAATGCGCCGCACGTCGAACCCGAGCTGGTTGCCGTGGTGGATATGGTTGTCCATCAGCGCAGCCAGCAGGTTGTGGGCCAGCGCAATGGCGTTGAAGTCCCCGGTGAAATGCAGGTTGATGTCCTCCATGGGCACAACCTGGGCATAGCCCCCACCGGCGGCGCCGCCCTTCATGCCGAAAACCGGACCCAGCGAAGGCTCGCGCAGCGCAATCACGGTTTTCTTGCCGATGCGGTTGAGGGCGTCACCCAGGCCCACGGTTGTAGTGGTCTTGCCCTCCCCCGCCGGCGTCGGGCTGATGGCGGTCACCAGGATCAGTTTGCCGTCGGGGCCAGTCTGTTTGTTCAGCCAGGCCAGATCGATCTTGGCCTTGTAGTGGCCGTAGGGTTCGAGCGCCTCCAGGGGAATCTGCAGGCGCTCCTGCGCCAGTTGCAATATGGGCTTCAGGCTGGCTGCCTGGGCAATGTCAATATCCGAAAGGGCCACGGTGTCTCCTGATATTCGTGTTGGAAAAAGTGTACCCCGGCTACCCGAGGCGGCTCACAAGGTCCCGAGCGCGCGGGCAAACGTGTCGAGGTACTCGTCGAAGTCCTGCAGGTCGTTGTGCGCCGCGCCGGCAATGCGGGCGATGCTGGCATGCGGTGCCAGCGCATGGAGCGCGTCGCTGTGGCCCGGATCAATCAGCGGGTCCTGGGCACCATGGATAAGCAACAGGGGGCCACGAATGCGGCTGATGACTTCCGTGGTGCGCATCGGGTAGCGCAGAATGGCCTGGGGCACCCAGCGGTAGTGGTGCAGGGCCAGGTCGGCCATGCTGCTGTAGGGCGAAACCAGCACGGTCAGATCGGGTGGCCGGCTGGCCGACAGGTCGGCGGCCAGCCTGGCCGCCAGCCCGGTTCCCAGCGATCGGCCATAGACTACGCGGCGCAAGCCCGCGTAACGCGGCGCCACTGTGTCCCATGCGGCGCGCGCATCGGCGTGCAACTGCGCTTCGCTCTCGATCTGCCCCGTGCTCTTGCCGTAGCCACGGTAATCGATCATGAACAGGTCGAAGTTGGCCTTGCGGTAATACTCCGGATTCACAAACCAGGTGTTGAGGCTGCCCCCGTTGCCGTGCAGAAAAAACACCACGCCTTTGGGATTGGGCAGGCGCAGATGCAGGGCGCTCAGGCGCGCGCCGGGCACATCGATGGTCAGCTCATGGATGTCGGCGGCCTTGGCCAGAACATGGCCGGCAGCCAGCACCTCCGGCGCGAACAGCAGCCGCTCCTGGCGTAGCCACAACCAGGCCAGCGCCGCGCCATACAGGCCTACCACCAGAAGCACGATGCCAGCAAGAACGGTCATGGATCGGGCCCAGCGAACGGCCATGGCTGAAAACAAGGGAAAAAACGATCCCGCAGTTTAGCCGTGAGGCCGGAACCGGCGGCAATCTCAAGCAAAATCGAAACATGCCATCCGATAGCCAGCCACGCCACGACCGGGAGCTTGAAACCCTGCTGCGCAGCGCCCATGCCGCGCTCGATCGTGGTGAAGTGCAAGTCGGCCGCCAGACGTCCCAGGCCATTCTCAAGGCCGCCGAAGCCGCCGGTAACCGGCACTACGAGGCCCGCGCCTTGTTGTGCCTGGCCCACTGCGACCGCATGCTGTCACGCTACCGGCGCGCGCACCGTGCGAGCCAGCGTGCGGCGCAGCAGTTCCAGCTGCTGGGAGACGCTTCGGGCGAAGTCATGGCGCTCACCACGCACGCCTTTGTGTCGATCAACCTCGGGCGCAACGAGGAAGCGGTGGAAGCGGCCTTGCTCAGCGTGCGCCTGAGCCAGTTCCTGGACAAGGACGAACACAGCCTGCTGTCGTACAACGCGCTGGGCGTGGCCTATTTCTGGAGCCACAGCTTCGAGAAGGCCGAGCAGGCCCTGCACACGGCGATCCAGATCGGCGAGCAGGCGAAACCCGCCCTGAGCACCTTCCAGCCCCGCGTCAACCAGTGGTGGACCGAGGTCATCCGCCTCTTCTACGAACGCTACTACGTGGGCGCGCTGCCCGCGCTGGACAGCCTGCGCGCGCTGCGGGAGTCCGTGTTGACGCTGATGGCGGGTTCGGCAGACATCACGCCGGACCCCGGTATCCATGTAACGACGGAGGCGGTATTGCTGTTTGGCCTGGCGCTGGACCAGTGCTGGCATGGACGTGTCAGCCAGGCGGCACTGGATGTCGAAGCACTCGCCAGCTGGGCCCGACGCTACGGCACCGTGACCTGGCTGTCGGCGCTCGAGAGCTGGGTGCGCGCCGAAATTGCCTGGGCGCAGCGCGACTGGGCCAGCGCCATGCAGCACGCCGCGCGCATGAGTGAAGTCGCCGTCGACGTGGAACACGAACAGCT
>JANNDB010000102.1:0-5146 GCA_031387285.1 Betaproteobacteria bacterium
GGCGCCGTCAAGACGCGCCACCAGCTCACCCGAGCGCTTGACGCACAGCCCCAGAATCCGGGCCACCTGGCGCAGGCATTCGTCGCCGGCCAGATTGCCATAGTGGTCGTTGTAAGCCTTGAACAGGTCGATATCAAGCACCAGCAACGACAAGGTCAAATGCGTGCGCGCGCTACGCTGCCATTCGCCCTGGAGGGTTTGCTCGAACTGGCGCCGGTTGGCGATGCCGGTCAACCCGTCGGTCCTCGATACCCGCAAAAGCTGCTCGTTGGCGCGCTCCAGCGCAATGCCTTTTTCAACCAGCGGGGCGACGTCCATGCGCGACATGACCAGGTAGCCCGAGGGTGTACGCACCTCCCAGGAGTGCATCCAGGGGCCGCCGTCGGCATGCCGCACCGGGCCCGGGCTGGCGCGCCGGGCCAACCGTACGGCCAGCCATTCTTCCTCGCGCCCGCTGGCCTCGGGCACCTGTCCAGCGGCCAGCGCGCGGCGCATCAGTTCTTCAAACGACAGGCCGATGGCATCCTTGTGCCCCATGTAGGGTGGTTGCAGGGCGGCCTCGCGGTTGAGCCCGATCAGGTGGTCCTGGTTGTCAAACAAGGCGACTGCACCGGGAAAGGCGTCGAGTACTTCGCGCAGGCGTTGTTCACCGGCACGAACCTTGGCCAAGGCGACGTCGAGCTCCTGCGTGATCGACGGGTCCACCAGGGGAGCGCCTGTTTGCGCCAGTTGACGTTGCAAGCGACCGGCCCGCCGCCAGCCCCAGAAAGCCGCAGCAACCAGCAGCGCCAGCACAAGCCAGACCAGCGAGCCGGCAACTTCAGCAGCAGGCGATTCCATCCAACCAGTGTAGGAGGCGCCAGTGCGTCTGTCCGTGGTGTTTACCCGGGATCAAGTCCACCGCCCCCGATGCCGCAGGCGCGCCTGGCGCCCGGTAAAATGCAGCCTCCCTGGAGCCAATGCATGTCCATATTCCGCCGTCCCGACTACGAATCCGAAATCACGCAGTTCATCACGGCGCTGAAGCAGCAAAAGCCAGCGCTGGAGGCGCAACAGCGCCAGGGCCGCAATCTTTTGTGGGACAAGGCCGTGGACCGCGAAGCATGGAATGAATACCGGGCGGCCGAGGTCGCACAACAGCCCTACGTCTACCAGACCGACAAGTCCTGAGGCCCCGCCAATCTCGCTGCTGACGGCACGCCTGACCATGGTTGCCCGATTGCCCGTGCCAGCCGAACCGCCACTCGCGGCGTCGCCCCTTTCAGCTGCGCGCCTGGGAGACGCCGTCGCCCCCATGCCCGAAGTGGTGGACCAGGTGGCCCTCGCGCGCCTCTATGGCGAGCCGCTGTTTGCGATGCCGCAGGACCTGTACATACCGCCAGACGCGCTGGAAGTGTTTCTGGAGGCATTTGAGGGGCCGCTGGACCTGTTGCTCTACCTGATCCGCAAGCAGAACTTCAACATTCTTGACATCCCGATGGTGGGCGTGACGCGCCAGTACCTTGCCTATGTCGATGAAATCCGCGGACGCAACCTGGAGCTGGCAGCCGAATACCTGCTGATGGCCGCCATGCTGATCGAGATCAAGTCGCGGATGCTGCTGCCAACCCGTCGCGCCGAACCCGGGCAGGAGGCGGAAGACCCCCGGGCCGAACTCGTGCGCCGTCTGCTGGAGTACGAACAGACCAAACTGGCTGCGGCCGCGCTCGGCGTGCATCCGCAATCGGGGCGTGATTTCTTGCGGGCCCAGGTGCATATCGAGCAGTCCCTCCAGCCGCGTTTCCCCGACGTGGGCATAGCGGATCTGCAGCAGGCATGGCGTGACATGCTGCAACGCGCCCGGCTGGTTGAACACCACCATATCTCGCGCGAGGCGCTCTCGGTGCGGGAGCATATGGGCATCGTCCTGCGCCGCCTGCAGGGGCGCCGCTTTGTCGAGTTCGAAAACCTGTTCGAGCTGGAACGCGGGATCGGCGTGCTGGTAGTGACTTTCTTGGCGCTGCTTGAGCTGGCGAAGGAGACCCTGATCGAGATCACCCAGGCCGAATCGTTCGCCCCCATCTACGTACGCCTGGCCTACAGCGTGGCCTGACGACCGTCCGGCCGGCGCTCCCGCGCGGGCCCGACTGAACGCTACTCGTCGCGGGCCCCGCGCGCCATCAGGGCGGCCACTGCCTGGCGCGGGTCGAGTTGCCCGTCAAGCAGTGCGACAACCGCGGCGCAGATGGGCATTGCCACACCCAGACCCTGGGCTCGCTCCATTACCGTGCGGGCGCAATAAACGCCCTCCGCCACATGGCCCAGACCAGCCACGGCCTGCTGCAGACCCATACCGCCGGCCAAGGCCAGACCCACCTTGCGATTGCGCGACAGGTCACCGGTAGCGGTCAACACAAGGTCCCCCAGGCCACTGAGCCCCATGAAGGTTTCGGGCCGCGCCCCCAGTGCCACACCAAATCGCGACATTTCGCTCAGGCCACGCGTCACCAGTGCCGCGCGTGCGTTCAAGCCCAATTGCATGCCGTCACACAAGCCCGTGGCGATGGCCAGCACGTTCTTGACAGCGCCGCCCACTTCGACCCCCACCATGTCCTCGCTCCCATACACGCGCAGGCCGGCGCTGTGAAAGGCCCGAACCAGGCATTCGCGCACCAGGGGCATGGCGCTGGCGGCGACCAGTGCAGTGGGCTGGCCGCGTGCCACTTCAAGCGCGAAGCTCGGCCCGCTCAGGACACCCGCCTGCACTGCAGGAGCGGTTTGAGCCAGAACTTCGTGCGCCATGCGCCCGAAGGAGTTGCCGCCAGCGTCGGCGCCCGGCGGTTCAAATCCCTTGCACAACCATGCAAGCGGGACAGGGCAGTCGGCGAATTGGCGCAACTGAGCGCGTAACGCGGCCACCGGCGTTGCCACGACTACCAGGTCGCAACTCTGCCAGACACGTTGCGCGATCACGCCGGCTGGCAGCGAAGCCAGTTCCAGCGTCTGCGCGAGGGCAATACCCGGGAGGTAACGTGCATTCACGCGGGTCGACCGCATCTCGGCCACTTGCGCAGCGTCGCGTGCCCACAGGGTGACGCGATTGGCCGGATTGCGTGCGGCGCTGACCGCCAGCGCGGTGCCCCAGGCGCCGGCCCCCAGCATTGCGATTCGCATTGCTGCCAGCTTCGTAGCGGAGGAAGACGCCGCGCGACCGCAGGGGCTACTGGGTGGCGATACTGGGTGTCGCGCCCTGCGCGTCAGCCTGGGCCCGCTGCTGCTCGTACATCGCCTGAAAATTGATCTCCGACAGGTGCACGGGCGGGAATCCACTACGCTGAATCAGGTCGGCAACATTGGCGCGCAAATAGGGGTAAACAATCTGCGGGCATGCGATGCCCATGATCGGGCCCATCTGTTCTTCGGAGACGTTGCGTATCTCGAAAATGCCCGCCTGTTTGACTTCGACCAGAAACACCGTGCGGTCCTTGATCTTGGTCTGCACGGTGGCCGTCACACACACCTCGAAGACGCCGTCCGCGGCGGCGTTGGCCTCCACACCCAGCTGAATGTCCACGCTGGGCTGCTCCTTCTCAAGCAGAATGCCGGGCGAATTGGGCTGTTCCAGCGACGACTCCTTGAGGTATACGCGTTGAATCTGGAATACGGGATTGTTGTCGTCGGCCATGAAGCGCTTTCAGGATAAAGGGAATAGTTGGCGGATTGACGGGGGCAGCGCCTCCACGGGGCAGCCCAACCGGCAAACCGGCAATCCGGACGGAGGATTATCTCAGTTGGCGTTGAGCAGCGGCACCAGCGCACCCGTGTCATCCAGGGCGATCAGGTCATCGCAACCACCGACGTGGGTCTGTCCGATGAAGATCTGAGGCACGGTGCGCCGGCCCGTGATCTCCATCATCCGGATGCGCGCGCCCGCGTCGAGGTCTACGCGCACTTCATCGATGTGTGCGACACCCCGGGCGTGCAGGATCTGCTTGGCGCGCACGCAATAGGGGCAAACAGCGGTGGTGTACATCGTGACGGCTTGCATGCTGTCCTCAGGCCTTCTCGGTGGGCAGGGTCGCGGCCTTCCAGGCATTGAGCCCGCCGGCGAGGGCCTGGGCTTTTTCGTATCCGAGTTTCTTCGCTATCGTCACAGCTTGCGTGGAACGTGCCCCGCGGGGACAGACCAGGATCAGCGGCAGCCCCTTGTTCTTGACCATGGTCGGCAGCTTCTCTTCGAGGTCCTTGAGTGGAATACTCTTGGAGCCACCGACGTGGCCCGCAGCAAATTCCTCAGCTTCGCTGACGTCGACCACGACGGCCTTTTCACGGTTGATCAGCTGCACTGCGCCTGCCGGGGTCAGGCCGGCGTTGGCCGCCCCCTGCAACGCGGGCCAGAGCAACATCGCTCCCGAGGAGGTGGCTACCAGCACCAGCATCCAGTTTTCGACAATGAATTGCACACGATTCCTTGTTGTTTGACAGAGTCACTCACCACGGCGGGGAGCAGACCATCCGCATTTTAGAATGGCGCCGTGCGCCTTGCCGCCGCAGTGGAATCAAGCGGCAACCACGCCGGCCTGTTGCCCCCTTGCAGCCTTACGCCCCAGCCACCCGCACCAAACCATGCACAAACTCGTCCTCATACGCCACGGCGAATCCACCTGGAACCTGGAGAACCGTTTCACCGGCTGGACCGACGTGGACCTCACACCGACCGGCATCGAACAAGCGCTGGCCGCCGGCCGCCTTCTGCGCGAGGCCGGACTCGATTTCGACCTCGCGTTCACCAGCGTACTCAAGCGCGCCACCCGCACGCTGTGGCATTGCCTTGACGAAATGGACCGAACCTGGCTTCCCGTACGGCATAGCTGGCAGCTCAACGAGCGCCACTATGGCGCACTGCAGGGGCTCAACAAGGCCGATATGGCAAAAAAATTTGGCGACGCCCAGGTCCTCGTCTGGCGGCGCAGCTATGACACGCCACCGCCGGCGCTGGAGCCGACCGACCCGCGTTGCGAGCGGGGCGACAGGCGTTACGCCGGCCTGCAGAAGGGCGAGGAGCCGCTGACCGAGTGCCTGAAAGACACCATGGAGCGCGTGCTGCCATTTTGGAACGAGGCCATCGCCCCCGCCATGCGCGAGGGCCAGCGGGTGCTGATCGCGG
>JANNDB010000105.1:0-6491 GCA_031387285.1 Betaproteobacteria bacterium
GTGCGCGCCACGTTTTGTGCCGAATTGCGCCGGCTCGCCTACCAGAGTGGATCGCAAGACCTGTTGGCGCCGCCGATGGGGCGGCTGGAAGACATCCACGTATTTGACATGCGCCTGCTGGAGGCGCAGATCGAACAGGCACTGGCGCATCAGGAGGTTGCGCGTGCTGTCGACGACGTGCTGCCCCTGTTCGACGCGTTGGTGGCGTCCTTGCTCGGTTGGACCTCGGTGCAGTCTGCGCTCAATCCAATGAAGCCCCAGGCGTTCCAGCGCGCGTTGGCGGAAACCCTGCTGTTGTGGGTGCCACAAGAACCCATTCGCACAGCGCTGATGCGTCCGGCGGCCATTGCGCTGGGCATCGGCCTGCGCCAGCTCTACCGCGAGACCTGCGAATGGCTTCGCTCCCAGGGCATCGAGCCGGTGCAACCGGTCGACCGGCGCTCCAAGGATGGTGAATCCAGATTGCAGCCAGCCCAGACCGAGCTGCAAAAAACCATGGCAACGCTGGATAAGCTGCGCAAGCTGCTGGGTGCGGACGCCCAACCGGTTGCTGCCGAAGGGGGATTTGTCGATTTCACGCATACCGTGCCAGCGTCCCTGGTTGCGTTGCAGGATCTGAAGCTAGTCGAGCCGATGATCAAACGCCTGGCCGGTCGATCAGCGCAGGCTGCGGCGCAGGGCAGCATCAATTTCGTCCGGGGCACCGGCGCAGGCGCGGTCTTGCACCGGCACGAGCAGAACCAGTTGATCGGGCGGCAACTGGCAGAGGAAGTCGTGCGCATGATGCTCGACCATGTGGTTCAGGATGAGCGTGTGCCTGGCGCCGTTCGCATGCAGCTGCGTGCGCTGGAGGCTTTGCTGGTTCGACTGGCAAAGGCCGACCCGCGATTTTTTATTGATCGCGACCATCCGGCGCGCCAGCTGCTCGACCGGGTGGTGCAGCGCGGCTTGGGCGTGGACCGCTCCGACCAGGAAGGCTTGTACGGTTTTGCCGGCTGCGTGGCGAATGCCGTGTCGACCCTGTTGCGCGGCGCCGGCGACGCGCCGGCTTTTGCCCATGCACTGGATGTGCTGGAGCGCGACTGGTTTGAACTGGAAGAGCGGCGCCGCAAGCAGCGCGAAGCGGAGCGTGCGGAGCGCGAGCACGGGGAGAAACGCCTGGTGCTGGCGCAACGCTTTTCGTTGGCGCTGATGGAGCGCTTTCGTAGCACCCGGCTGCCCGAACTGGTGGCTGCATTCCTGCGCGGGCCGTGGTCGCAGGTGCTGGCCGAAGCCCACTTGCGCAACAGTTCCGAAGGCGCCGATCCGCGTGGATTCCTTGCCCTGGTGGAAGATCTGGTGTGGAGTGTCCAGCCACTCGTCTCACCACGCGACTACGCGCGGCTGGTGCGGCTGGTGCCGCGTTTGCTGGCACGCCTGAATGAGGGCCTGGTACTGATCCGCTACCCGCGCGAACCCATCAACCTGTTCCTCAACGAACTCAGCGTTTTGCATGAGCGGGCGCTGGAGAGCCACCGGCGCGCCTTGATCGCTGGCCGCGCCGCTGTGCAGGCGCGCGCGGATTCGGCGCAAGCGGAGGCCGGCTCCGTCATCAGCTTGCTGCCGGTGATCGATGCGCGCGCTGGGCAGTTGGAACGACGCGCCCGCCCACGCAAGAGCGATGGCGCGTCGCGCCAAACCGGCGGCGCGCGCGAGCTTCGGGTCGGCGACTGGGTTGACCTGATGCTGGGTGGTCAATGGGTGCGGGCGGAATTGACCTGGGTAAGCCCCAATAGCACCTTGTTCATGTTTAGCTCAGTAGCGGGCTTGGCCCATGCCATGTCGCGGCGCACGATGGACAGGCTGCAAAGCCATGGTCGCCTGCGCCTGGGCACGGCCCCCGAAAAGATCGATGTAGTGCTCGATACAGCACACGGCATCCTCGCGCCCCAGGACGGCGGGCCGGCCTGACGCCCGGTACGCTGCGCCGCAGCTCCTGCGGCTGTGGCCTCGGCATGGCAACCACCGATAATGCGGTTTTCCCCTGCATTTTTCCGTTCAATGACAAAGGCTAAGCTGTAAACCATGGCGCAATACGTTTTCACGATGAACCGGGTGGGCAAGATCGTGCCGCCCAAGCGCCATATCCTCAAGGACATCTCGCTGAGTTTCTTCCCCGGTGCGAAGATCGGTGTGTTGGGCACCAACGGGTCCGGCAAGTCGACGCTGCTGAGGATCATGGCCGGGCTGGACAAGGAAATCGAGGGTGAAGCCACACCGATGCCCAACCTGAACATCGGCTATCTGCCACAGGAACCCCAACTCGACCCGACCCAGACCGTGCGCGAGAGCGTCGAGGCCGGCATGGGCGCACTGTTCACGGCCAAGGCCCGGCTGGAGGAAATCTATGCCGCCTACGGCGAGCCCGATGCCGATTTCGACAAGCTGGCAGGCGAACAGGCCGAGATGGAGGCGATCATCGGCTCAGCCGGCACCGATACCGAGCATCAATTGGAGATCGCCGCCGACGCCCTGCGCCTGCCGCCTTGGGACGCCAATATCGGCGTGTTGTCGGGTGGTGAAAAGCGCAGGGTGGCGCTGTGCCGCCTGTTGCTCTCCAAGCCCGACATGTTGCTGCTCGATGAACCCACCAACCACCTGGACGCGGAATCGGTGGATTGGCTGGAGCAGTTCCTGCAGCGTTACCCGGGTACCGTGGTGGCCATCACGCACGACCGCTACTTTCTGGACAACGCGGCGGAGTGGATCCTGGAGCTCGACCGCGGTTCAGGCATTCCCTACAAGGGCAACTACAGCTCCTGGCTGGAGCAAAAGCAGCAGCGCCTGGTGCAGGAACAAAAAGGCGAGGAAGCGCGCGCCAAGGCGCTGAAGAAGGAACTCGAGTGGTCACGCCAGAACCCCAAGGCGCGCCAGGCCAAGAGCAAGGCACGGCTGGCACGGTTTGAGGAGCTGTCCGATTTCGAGTACCAGAAGCGCAACGAGACCAACGAGATATTCATCCCGGTTGCCGACCGTCTGGGCAATGAGGTGATCGAGTTCGTCAACGTCAGCAAATCCTTTGGCGACCGTATGCTGATCGACAACCTGAGCTTCAAGGTGCCGGCGGGTGCCATCGTCGGCATCATCGGCCCCAACGGTGCCGGCAAGTCCACCCTGTTTCGGATGATTTCCGGGCAGCAAAAGCCCGACAGCGGCGAAGTCAAGGTCGGCTCCACCGTGAAGATGGCCTTTGTGGACCAGACCCGGGACGACCTTTCCAACGAGAAAACCGTGTGGGAGGACGTGTCGGGCGGGCTCGACATCCTGAACGTCGGCAAGTTCCAGATGGCCAGCCGCGCGTATTGCGGACGCTTCAATTTCAATGGCGCCGACCAGCAAAAGCGTGTGGGCATGCTGTCTGGCGGGGAGCGCGGCCGCCTGCATCTGGCCAAGACCCTGATCGCCGGCGGAAACGTGTTGATGCTGGACGAACCGTCCAACGATCTCGACGTCGAAACCCTGCGTGCGCTCGAGGACGCCTTGCTTGAATTTGCCGGATCCCTCATGGTGATCAGCCATGACCGCTGGTTCCTTGACCGTATTGCGACCCATATGCTCGCCTGCGAGGGCGATAGCCAGTGGACCTTCTTCAACGGCAACTACCAGGAATACGAGGCTGACAAGAAGCGCCGCCTGGGCGAAGAAGGCGCGAAACCCAAGCGCATGCGTTTCAAGGCGCTGAAGTAGGACAACAGGCAACCCCAGGCGGAACTGCCATGAAAGTCACCGAACCCGAAGACACCCGGCCCTACACGCTGTTGTACCGGGCCACCATCGCCGAGGCTGTGGGGGGCTCCGGCGCCCTGATGCACCGGTTGGTGGCGCATGTGCGCAGTGAACTGCGCGAGCAGGAGAGCGCGGCGCGCGAACGGCGCGAGCGCGATCGCCTGACGCATTCGCGCCGCCTGCTCAATCAGCATGAAGCCGCACTTTCCGAACGCTTCACCGAAGAGCTGCATACCGCCTTTTTGCGCCAGTCGTCCTTTGATCGAGTGGTGCCTGCACCCCAGGCCCTGCATTTCGACAGGGTCAGCACGATGGACGATGCCCAGATACAACACAGCGTCGAAGCCGCGCGTGTAAAGAAGTCGGTCCAGCAGGCGGCGGATGGCGCGCTCGATGCGTTGAACCGCCTGATATGCACGCTGCTCGGTCTGCCGGAAGTACGTCTGGAGCGCAATCCGCTGCGTCCGGCGGTCTACGTCGAGGCGGTGACAGCGGCCTTGAGCCATCTGCCGGTGCCGCCCGCAATGCGCCTGTCCTGGATCAGCATGATGTCGCGTGCGCTGGGACACGAACTCGATGTGTATTACCGCGCGCTCTGCGAAGACCTGCACGAACGTGGTGTGGGTCAGGCTGGCGCCGGGCCGGGGTCGCTCGCAGCGGCCCGCGGTCCTGCAGTTGCCGAGGACCCGGCCAAGGTGGTGGTCACCCTGGAGAAACTGCGCCAACTGCTGCTGAACCCGGCTACGCGGCCGGCGTCCGAAACGTCTGTGCGTTTTGACCTGCGTGGGTCGGAATTGGGCGGCGCTGACAGCAAGCCCGCCGGGTTGGCGGAGACTACCGCTTTTGGCGCCACTGTGCCGGCAGCACTCGACGCGCTGGTTGACATGCGCCAGCTTGACGCGGTGGTGCAGCGCCTGGAAAGCCGCGGCGTTCCCGCGCAGCGCACCGCGACAGATATACGGCATGCTGCGCATGGGCTGGATCAGGCGCTTGGGATTGAAGTGGTGGCCATGATGATCGACAACATCACGCATGATCCGCGCTTGCTCGGGCCGGTACAAAAGCTGATAGCCGAGCTCGAACCGGCGTTGCTGCAACTGGCGCTTGTGGACCCGCGCTTTTTCAGCCACAAGCAGCATCCGGCGCGCCGCCTGCTGCATGAAATCACCCACCGCAGCATCGCCTTCGAGTCCGAGGAGTCGCGCGGCTTCAGCGGATTCATGGAGCCGCTGCGCGAGGCGCTTGGCCCCCTGGCCAATGGGCCCGTAGACACGGCCGACCCGTTTGATCGCGCACTGGAGCGCCTGGTGGGTCTGCTTGACGACGCCGAGGGGCGCGACAGCCGTCGCCTGGGCCGGGCGGTGGAGGCCTTGCGCCAGGCCGAACAGCGCAACGTCCTGGCCGAGACCATCGTGGCCGAAGTGCAGGACCGTCGCGACGCTCAGGATACCGATCCGCTGGTGCTGGGGTTCCTCTGCGGCCCCTGGGCCCAGGTGGTGGCGCATGCACGCATCACCGATAGCACCGGCGCCAACGATCCTGGCGAATATGCCCACGCGATCGAAGAGATGCTGTGGTTGGCCTCTGAGCGTGCATCGGCGGCGACCGTCACCGAGCGGTCACGGCGCCTGGGTCATGTGATCGAGCGCCTGCATGCCGGCTTGGCCAGCATCGCCTACCCGCAGGCGGATGCCGGGACGGTGCTGGAGCGGCTGGCGCAAGGGCCGGTTGCGCCCGCCGCGCATTCGTCCGAGCCTGAATCCGTTGCGGGCAGCCTTGGCACCACCCGGCAACTGGAACTTGACTCGTTCTGGATGGCCCCGACCGAAGCGCAGGCATCCGGCTTCATCGACCTGAGCAGTGTGGTCCAGCCTTTGGCAGCGACGCCCGCCGAGCCGATGGACGCGCTGGTAGTCGGCGCCTGGGTTGCACTGCAAGCGGAGGGTGGCTGGACCCGTACCCAGCTCAGCTGGACCAGCCCTGGAGGCAGTCTGTTGTTGTTTTCGGACGCACTGGGTTTCATGCAGTCACTCAGCGCGCGTTCCTGCCTGCAGCTGTTCGCATCCGGCCAACTGCGCATTCTCTCGAATGACCCGGTGCAAGACGCGCTCGACGCCGTGGCCGAGACGGCCCTGCGCAACAGCGTCGACGTGCGTTTCTAGGGCGTCCGCGGCAGATCACGCGCTGCCAGCCAGACGGTGTCGCCGATCGTGACGGAATGCGCGGCCTGCACCGCACGCACCACCGCGCGCGCGGTCACTTCGGCTGCCAGCGTGGCCAGAACCATCATCCCAGCCGTGCTGCCAGCCTTGCCGGTACCCAGCGCAAAAACGGTGTCGCCGTCTGACATGGTGTGCACGGGGTTGATGGAGCGCGCCAGGCCGTCATGCCCGGCCTGCGCCAGCCGCTGGGCCTGGGCCTTGGTGAGCTTCGCGTCCGTAGCCAGTACGGCCAGGGTCGTATTGGTCCCCGCCAGCAAAGGCCGCGGATGCTCACCCGCCAGGATGGCGCGGCGGATGTCCAGCAGCCGGCGGCCGTCGTCGCTGCGGGCACCGGCGATCACCGAGCCGTTTTCCGGATCGACCACATCCCCCAGCGCATTGCAGGCCACCAGGGCGCCAACCGTGACACCGTTCACGGTCAGCGAGGCGCTGCCAATGCCGCCCTTCATGGCGCGCTCGATACCAAACAGCTTGCCCACCAGCGCCCCGGAGCCCGCACCCACA
>JANNDB010000134.1:0-4494 GCA_031387285.1 Betaproteobacteria bacterium
CGATCATCCACGCCATCGGCATCAGGGCGAACATCGTCAGCGCGACCAGCAGCACGGTGCCCGCCGTCACCCACGGATCGTGGCGCCCGCGTCGTCCGGCAGCCCGTTCGCGCGGCGCCTCGTCGCTCATCAGGCATCCTCCGTGCTGCGCACTGCGGAATTCGCCTTGGGAGCGGCCCGGCGGCTCATCAGGAATCCTCCGTGCTGCGCACTGCGGAATTCGCCTTGGGAGCGGCCCGGCGGCTCATCGGGGTGCCTTGTCGTCGCCCCGGGTCAGCGCGCGCACGTAGAAATACCCCATCGTCATCATCACTACGAACAGCACCACCGAATAGGCCGACGCAAGGCCGAAGCGGATACGCCCGAATGCGATCTGGTAGATGTGCGTGATCCAGATCTCGGACGCGCCAGCCGGCCCGCCGCCGGTCATGATGTAGGGGATGGTGAAGCTGTTGAGGTTGGTCACCAGCAGCAGCAACACGGTGACCAGCATCACGTTGCGCACGTGCGGCACGGTGATATGCCAGAAGCGGCTCCACGCACCGGCACCGTCCACGCGGGCGGCGCGCAGCAGTTGGTCCGGCACGGTCTGCAGCCCGGCCAGCATCATGATCATGGCGAAGGGGAACTCCTTCCAGACGTTGACCACAATCAGCGATGCCATCACGTTGTCGCGGCTGTCCAGAAAATTGATCGGCCGCGCGCTCAGACCGGTTGCGGTGGTGAACGCGCCGATGACGCCGAAATCGGAATGGAAGATCCAGCGCCACAGGTAGGACGCGGCGACAGCACTGATCACATAGGGAACCAGCAGCACGCCACGCAACAGGGCACGCCCGGCGAACACCCGGTTCAGGCCCAGCGCCGCACCGAAGCCGAGCACAAACGCGAAGAAGGTCGACCACAGGGTCCAGACCATGGTGTTCCAGGTAGCCTCATGAAACGACTCGGCCGCCAGAATGCGCGAATAGTTGTCCACCCCGACGAAGATCTTGTCATCAAGGGAGAGGTTGGGCGGCGTATTGAAGAACGAAAGATAGATCGTGTAGTAGATCGGATAGGCAATGACCAGCAGCATCACGCCGATGGCTGGCAAGACATAGAGATAGTCTGCCCGGTGCCGGTAGATGCGCGCGAACAGCCCTTCGCGTCGGTTCACCGGTGTGCCGGTCGCGCGCTTGGTCACACCGGTGTTCGCGGGCAGTGGGTGGAGGCCCGGCGCCACAGGCGCAGGGCCCCGACACGGCTACAGGTCACCCAGTACGTCCTTGATCTTCTTGGCGGCGTCGTCCGTTGCCTGCTGCACCGTCATCTTCTGCGTCAAGGCGTTCTGCAGCATGTTGGGCACGATGATATTCATGATCTCGGCCGACTGCGGCAATACCGGGAACGGGATACCGTAGGGCAGCATCGAGGTGGTGACGTTGAGGAACTTGATCTGCTCCAGGCGCTCCTTCATCCATTTGGTGCGAAAGCCGCGCACGTTGCCCGGGTTCGAGCTGACCCATGCCATTTTGGTCGACCATTCCGGGCCGGTCATGAAGGTGACCAGCGCCTTGGCAGCGTTGAGGTCGAGCCCGCCTTCGACCACGCTGGGGTGGAATATGTGCACGTTGCTGCCGCCGAAAACGATCGCCCGGCGCGCCGTGCCCCTGGGAACGAAGCCATAACGCATGTTCGACACCACCGCATCGGCGGTGGCCTTGTCGGCCCCGGTGGCCTTCTTGGCGCGATCGAGCATGAAGGCGTATTCGCTCGGGTGCGCGATCATCATGGCCAACTGGCCGGCCAGGAACGGATCCTGGTTCTCGTTCTGGGTGTTGGTCAAGGCCGAGGTCGGCACCGACTTGTCGCGCACATACATGTCTACCGAGGCCTGCAGGGCCGCGCGCGAACCGGCGTTGTTGATCTCGATGCGCTTGTAGTTCGGGGTCGCCTCGGCCTCGTCGAGCGCGCCGCCACCATAGGCCCAGAGCTGCGGCATGAAGCGAAACGGCGTATTGCCGGCATTGACACGCGCCACCATGCCAAAACCGTTCTTGCCGGTCTTGTCCTTGATCTGCTTGGAGTACTTGACCAGGTCATCCCAGGTGTCGGGCGGCGCTTCCGGGTTGAGGCCGGCGTCCTTGAAGATACCGGCGTTCCAGATCAGCGCCATGGTCTCGTTGTTGGTCGGCACGCCGTAGGTCTTGCCCTTCCAGGTGACCGACTTCAGGGCCCCCGGCCAGAACTCGTCGGTGCCGTAACCCACCTCGGCCGGACCGAGTTCGCGCAGGTAGCCCTTGGAGGCGAATTCCGGCGCCCACAGGATCGGCACGCGTGCCACCATGGGCGCGGCCTTGCCGAGTGTGGCTGTGCGCAGCTTGTCGAGCATCTCGTTGTAATTGAGGTCCTGCTTGACGACCGTGATATTCGGGTACATGGCGGCGAAGGCTTCCCAGAACGCCTTGTCCATGTCGTGTTCAATCTTGGGCGAGGCCTGCGTCGGGCCGAAATACCAGTAGGTCACGCGGCCGCGGTAGTCCTTGGGAACAACGCGGTAACACTCGGCGGCGGTGTTGTATTCGGCCGTGCCGGCGATGCTCGAGATGTACTGGGGCGTCCAGGTTGCCGCGTCGACTCCGGTCTTGCTGGCCTGTGCGAAGGCGCCCGAGGCGAATCCACCACCCAGCGTGGCAGCGGCCGAGTAGACGAGGAACGTCCGGCGGTCCACCGGCCCGGGGTTGGTTGAATCGGTCATGGATTGTCTCCGTTGTTGAATCAAGAGCGGCAGCGTCGCGTTCAAAGTGTATCGAGCAACAATTTTTGCCAGCGTAGGTGAAAACCCTCGCGTGGCCACCACTCTGGTCGGCGCGTGATGGTTGGCTGCTGCAACCGGGCTTTGGGGTGCCGGGTCAGTCGAAGAAGTGGGCGTCTTCGTCCAGCAGGTAGCGCCGCGCCCGCTCGGGGACGATGTCCACGCCCATGCCAGGCCGGTCCCAGACGTCGATCAGGCCTTCGCGCACGATCGGGTTGGGAAGGCCGTCAACGATGTCATACCACCAGGCCGGGTCACCGCTGGGGTATTCGAAGGCGATGAAATTGTGCGGCAGCGTGGCGCAGACCTGCACCAGCGCAGCCATGCCCAGCACGCCATTGCCAGTGCCGTGCGGCGCCATCAGGATGCCATGCAGGTCGGCGTACTCGGCGATCCATTTGAGTTCGGCGATGCCACCCACGTCGCACGGGTCGGGCCCGACCACCCGCACCGCCTGGCGCTCGATCAGGTCCTTGAAGTTCTGGCGCAAGTAGATCTGTTCGCCGGTGTGGATCGGTGTGGAGGTCGACTGCGTCAGGTCGCGGTAGACATCGGCGTTGACGTAGGGGACGTAGTCGCCGGTGAGCATGTCCTCGAGCCACATCAGGTGGTGCTTCTCGACCGCCCGCGCGAACCGGATCGCATCGGGCAGCACCCAGCCCGGCCCGCAATCGAGTGCCAGGCCGATGCCGTCGCCCAGTGCCTCCTTCATCGCCGCCACGCATTCGAGCGTGTAGTTCATGCCGCGCTCGGTCATCGGGCCGCGGTCGAGCCAGCCATGCAGCGTGCTGGTCGCGACCTCGCCATAGAAGAAGTTGGGAAACTCGCGCTTCATCGGGCTGTGGAACGCGATGCCCTGCTTGACGATGGTGAAACCCTCGGGCAGCGCCGCCATGCGTTTCATCTCATTGAAATAGTCTTGCGGCGCATGGCCCGGCATCGGCACGCGCAGCGAGCCGTTGTAGACCCGCACACGGTCGCGGACCTTGCCGCCGAGCAGCTTGTAGACCGGCACGCCCGCCGCCTTGCCGGCCACATCCCACAGTGCCATCTCGATCGCGCTGACCGCGGCGCCATACGGCTTGAAGGCGCCGCGCTGGCGGATGCGCAACATGGTGCGTTCGACATCGGTGGGATCCGCACCGAGCAAGGGCTCGCGGAATTGCAGCACGAAGGGCTTGAGGTAGGGCTTGTACTGCTCGACCTCGCCGTAACCACTGATGCCCTGGTCGGTCACGATCCTCACGATCGGGTTCTTGCCGATGACGGCGCATTTCAGGTCGATTATTTTCATGGCGGTTGGCTCGCGGTCGATGTCAAGTACCGGTATCGTAAACGGCAACGATTGGCGCCACCCGCCTGGATCAGGCCCCTACAAACGCCCAGCGACGTTCACCCGGTGCACCTGGCGAGATCGTGGCGGCGTAGCCCTTCAGCGCGCTCGCGCAGTCCTCGCCCGAGTGGTAGAACTCCTTGAACTGGCTGGTGTAGAGCTGCATGGCCGCCACCTTGTCGGCAAAGGCGTCGCCCACCGGCTGCAGGATAGGCCTAAGCTGCCAGGCGGGCACCTGGTCATCACGTACCCGATTGGCGCGCAGCAGGCGCCAGAAATACACCGCCACCGCGGGAACGGCCACCAGGCGCACCATCCAGGGCTGGATGTTGCGCATGAGCGGTGTGTGCCGGTAATTGGCTAT
>JANNDB010000146.1:0-4384 GCA_031387285.1 Betaproteobacteria bacterium
CGGTTGGCGTGCTGGCGATGGTGGCCTGCAAGATTGCGGGCATCCGCTACAACGAGTCACTGGCCATGCTGATGCCGTTCACCGGCGCATGGCTGGCGGTGATTCTGCTGGTGGCCTACGTTCCGGACTTGGTGCTGTGGCTGCCACGCATGATGCAGGGTGCAACCTGAGCGTCAGGATGCACTGAACAAGTTTCCTGGAGGAGTGCTGGATGCACAAATTTCGCGTTGGCATCACGGCCGATGTGCTGAAGTCCGACGGCGTGCCGATCTTCGGCGCCCAGGTGCTGCAGCTGCTGGACGACCCGGCCATCGAATGGGAGTACATGCCGCAACCCACGGTAGACATCAGCGAGGCGCAAGCCGCGCGGTATGACGCCATCTGCGCCATGTTCACACGGGTCCTGCCCGCCAGCCTGGGCGCGCCGCAGCAGCGCCTCAGGCTGCTGGCGCGTTTTGGGGTTGGTTACGACAGCATCGACGTGCCCACCTGTACCGCGGCCGGTGTCATGCTGACGATTGCCCCGGACGGCGTGCGCCGTCCGGTCGCCACGTCGGCGCTGACCTTCGTCCTGATGCTGGCGCAAAAGGTGCTGGTCAAGGACCGTTTGACCCGTGACGGCCGCTGGGGCGAAAAGATGGACCACATCGGCACCGGCCTGACCGGCCGCACGCTGGGCTCGGTCGGCTTGGGCAACATCGGCGCCGAACTGTTTCGTTTGGCGAAACCGCTGGAGATGCGTTGTCTGGCGCACGATCCGGTGGCCGATCGTGCCCTGGCTGCCGCGCTTGGCGTCAGCTTGGTCGATATGGACACCTTGTTTCGCGAGTCCGATTTCCTGACGGTCAATTGCCCGTTGAATGAACACACCCGAGGCCTGGTCAACCAACGCCTGCTGGGGTTGATGAAGCGCAGCGCCTATCTGGTCAATACGGCGCGCGGCCCGATCGTGGACGAGCGCGCGCTCGTCGCAGCCCTGCAGAGTGGCGGCATCGCGGGCGCCGGGTTGGACGTCTTCGAAGAGGAGCCAACGCCCGCCTCCAACCCCTTGCTGAAGATGGACAACGTGGTGCTGTCGCCGCACGGCATCTGCTTCACCGACGAATGCATGCAGGGGCTGGCGCAAAGCGCGTTTCGCGCCGTGCTCGATGTGGCCGCCGGACGCACGCCGCCCTTCGTTGTGAACCCCGAAGTCCTGAGAGCCTGAGAGTCTTTCGCTCTTGCACGCTGATCACCCGGCATGGCCATGACCCCCTCACAGGACAGTGCCGGTGATCCGGGTGTACTGGTCGTCACCGGGGCCTCGCGCGGCATTGGCGCGGCGTGCGCGGTTCTCGGTGCGCAAGCAGGCTACCGGGTGGTGGTCAACTACAGCCGCAGCCGCGCCGCGGCCTTGCAGGTGGTCGCCGACATCGAGCGCGGTGGTGGCACCGCCATGGCCGTGTGTGCCGATGTCTCGAAGGCGGCTGAAGTGGAGCGTCTGTTTGCCGACACCGACCGCCATTTCGGCCGCGTGACCGCGCTGATCAACAACGCCGGCATCGGTGGCGCGATACGGCCGATCGAAGAGCACACCGAGCAGACGCTGGACGCGCTGTTCCGGACCAACATCTACAGCTGCATCCATTGTTCCGGCGCGGCCATCCGGCGCATGTCGCCGCGCCATGGCGGCAAGGGCGGTGTCATCGTGAACATCTCCTCGGCGGCGGCACGGCTCGGTGGCATCCCGGGCATGGTGGCCTACGCTGCCAGCAAAGGGGCGGTGGACAGCTTCACGGTGGGCCTGGCCAAGGAGGTCGGCAAGGAGGGTATCCGGGTGGTGGGCATCCGGCCCGGCATGATTGCCACCGACATACTCGAGCCGATCGGTGGCGCAGAGCTGATGCGGCAGACCGCACCGACGATCCCGATCGGGCGCGTGGGCCAGGCCGGGGAGATTGCGCAGGCGGCGATCTGGCTGCTGAGCCCGGCAGCCTCGTATGTGCACGGCACGACGATCGACGTGTCGGGCGGGCGCTGAGCGCCGGCGCACCAACCGCATCAGCGGTCTACGAGGCTATAGGTGCGAATGGCCCGGTTCAGGACCCAGACCGGACGTGGTGCGGGCGGTGGGTGCATTCATGGGGTTCCCGGTAGGTTGCGGTTTTGCGCGAAGGCCGATCGGCGGCGCCGTCAGGGCATGACGCTGCCGCCGTTGACCTCGATGGTCTGGCCAGTGATATAGCTGGCCAGCCTTTCGCTGGCCAGGAACAGGATCGCGCCGGAACACTCGTCGGCGCGGCCCAGTCTGCCCATGGGGATGCCGGCGCTGAGCTGGGCGAGCAACTCGGGACTGGTGTGGCCATCGTGGATCGGGGTCGCAATCACGCCGGGCGCGACCGCATTGACGCGGATACCGTCCCGCACCAGTTCCTTGGCCAGGGCGCGAGTCAACGTCGAAATGTAGGCCTTGCTCGATGAATACAGGCCCGCGCCCAGACTGCCCCCGCTGCGCGCGGCCTGCGACGTGAGGTTGACGATGCAGCCGCCACCCTGCTCGCGCATGAGGGGCACGACATGGCGGCATAGCGCGATCATCGAGCGCGCATTGAGGTGGAACACTTCGTCGATCAGCGCGTCGCTGGCCTCGACCAGGGGGCTTCTCCTGACAAAGCCGCCGGCATTGTTCACCAGCACGTCGATGCGGCCGAAATGCCGGTGCACTTGCGCCGCCAGGCGTTCGAGCTGCGCGGTGTCGGACACGTCGGCCCGGAACACCGCGCCGTCGCCACCGGCGGCACGCACCCGTTCCAGGACCGCCTGCGCCTGCTCGGGGTGCGTGTGGCAATGCACGGCAACCTGTGCGCCGCACGCTGCGAAATCCACGGCGGCAGCGGCGCCGATACCGGAACTGGCGCCGGTGATCAGCACCACCTTGTTCTTCAGGTCATCCATAGACGAAAGTGCTGCAGTTCAGTGCGTGTGGGGCCGATGCAGCTGGCACTGCGGGTTGAGCCGCACGCCAAAGCCGGGCTGGTCCAGTGCCGAGGCCTTCATGCGGCCACCCTGCGGCACCGGCTCGTCGAGCAGCAGCGGGTTGAACATCGGGACCACCTGGTCGGCCTTGGGCGCCATCATCAGGAACTCGGCGAACGGGCTGTTGTGGCGGGTGATGACGAAGTGGTAGCTGTAGACCGAGGAGCCGTGCGGCACGACCATGCTGCCGTGGGCGTCGGCCAGGGCCGAGATCTTGAGAAGTTCGGTCATGCCTCCGCACCAGCCGACGTCGGGCTGGATCAGGTCGCAGCAGCCCATTTCGAGCAGGAGACGGAAGCCCCATCGGGTGGCCTCGTGTTCCCCGGTGGTCACCATCATGCCGGCGGGCACCTGGCGGCGCAGTTGCGCATAGCCCCAGTAGTCGTCCGGCGGCAGCGCCTCTTCGATCCACTTCAGGCCGTACGCCTGCGCGGCCTGGGCCAGGCGGGTGGCGTAGTTGAGGTCCAGGCTCATCCAGCAGTCGTACATGAGCCAGAAGTCCTTGCCGACGCGCTGGCGCATGTCGGCGAGCTTGGCGATGTTCTTGTGCAGGCCTTCCTCGCCTTCTGCCGGGCCATGCTGCAGGGGCATCTTGCCGCCAATGAAGCCCAGCTTCTGGGCCAGGTCGGGGCGGGCGCCGGTCGCGTAGAAGACCAGCTCATCGCGCACCGGGCCGCCCAGCAGCTGGTGCACCGGCTCCTTGCGCACCTTGGCCAGCAGGTCCCACAAGGCCAGATCAACGCCGGAGATGGCGTTGATCACCACACCCTTGCGGCCATAGTAGAGCGTGGCGAAATACATCTGGTCCCACATCTTCTCGATGTCAGTGACGCGCTGGCCTTCGAGAAACCGGGCGAGGTGCTTCTCGACAATGAATGCACCGATCTCGCCGCCGGTGGTGACCGCGAATCCGACCGTGCCGTCACTGGCCTCGACCTCCACCACCAGCGTGCCCAGCACATTGATACCGAAGGCCTGTCGGCTCTGGCGGTACTCGGGGTAACGCGCCATCGGCGTGGCGATGTGGTCGTCGATCCAGTGCTCCTTGCCCTGGTCGTGGTAGTCGGCACCGCCGCCCCTCACGGTGAAGGCGCGCACATGCCGGATGATGGGGATGCCCATGGGCCTGTCTCCGTCGTTATGGTTGCATGGACGGCCGGCCCGGCGGGCGCGACCTCAACGGGCCAGTTTAATCAGGTTTGCCAGATCGGGGACGTGGTCCCGAAACATGGGCCGGTTTGCGTCGTGGAGCGCGACTGCAATCTGTGCCGGCACCGGGGGGTTCAGGGTATTCACGAATTGCACTGTGCTACCCGTAGGGTGAAATCGGAGCGGTGCGCACCGGTCCTGCGCCAGTGCCCAAATTGGT
>JANNDB010000271.1:0-3166 GCA_031387285.1 Betaproteobacteria bacterium
CGCTGAAGTTCACCGAGGCTGGCGAGGTGCGGCTCACGGTGACGAAGGGCGTGAACCACGAACTGCATTTCGCCGTGAAGGACAGCGGCATCGGCCTCACGCCCGAGGGCATGGGTAAACTGTTCCAGAGTTTCAGCCAGGCCGACAGCAGCACCACGCGCAAATACGGCGGCACCGGTCTCGGGCTGGTGATCAGCAAACGCCTGGCCGAGATCATGGGCGGAGTGATGACGGCCGAGAGCGAAGGCGCGGGCAAGGGTTGCACCTTCCGCTTCCACATCCAGGCCGAAGCCGTGGCGACGCAGGCCAGTGCGGACAAGCCAGCCGGCAAGATCATGATCGACCCGCAGATGGCCAGCCGCCACCCCTTGCGCATCCTGCTGGCCGAAGACAACGTGGTGAACCAGAAACTCGCGCTGCGGCTGCTGGGCCAGATGGGCTACAGCGCCGACGTGGCGGTCAACGGGCAACAAGCTGTAGAGCGCATCGAACAGCAAAGCTACGACGTAGTGCTGATGGACGTGCAGATGCCCGAGATGGACGGGCTGGAAGCGTCACGGCGCATCACCACCAAGCATCCGCCGGAACAACGCCCGCGCATCATCGCCATGACCGCCAACGCGATGCAGGGCGACCGCGAGCAATGCCTGGCCGCAGGCATGGACGACTACGTGACCAAGCCGATACGGGTGGATGCGCTGGTGGCGGCGCTTGCCCTGGCGCGGCCGCGCAATGGAGGAATCAGCTGATGCAAGCTGCCGCGCCCTGTTCAACTCCTGATCAGTTCCACCTGCGGCAGGCGCGCGGCCTTGGCATCGAAGGTAAGCAGTGGCGCCTGGCCAGCCGCAGCGCACAAGCCGGCATGCAGGCAATCCGCAAACTCGGCGCGACCCTGCCGGTACAAATGCAGCGCGCGTTCCAGGGCAGGCTCGGCCTGGATGTCGAGTTCCTGCGTTTCCAGCAAGGCATTCAAGGCTCCCAGCAGGGCTGGCTTGTCCAGGCCATAACGCGAGCGCAGGACCCACTCAAGTTCCAGCAACACCGTGGTCGGCACGAAGAACGGCGTGCGAGCGACGCGACCCGACTCGAGCAACGCCCGCACCTGCGCCGTCTGCAAAGGGTCGTCGGCTACCAGCCAACGCACCAGCACGTTGGTATCCAGGCCCGCCATCAGCGGCGCCCGATGTTCATGTCGTCGACCGACACCTTGCGCTTTTTGACCGCGCTCTTTAGCAGCCCTTCGAGTTCGAAGATCGAGCGTGTCTTGGCGCGCATCACGGTCGTGCCGTCGTCGAGTTGCGTGAAGACGACGCGCTCGCCAGCAGACAGGCCCATGGCTTTGCGAACCTCGACCGGAATGGTGACTTGCCCTTTGCTGGTGAGCGTGGCTTCAGACATCTTGACTCCTTACATTGAAGGCGAGTGTAAGGCGAATGAAAACACTGCGCAAGGTTTTGTGCTGAACCAGATGCTTGCCCTGCGCTTGCCGCTGCCGAACGGCTATCGTGCAGCGTGCCTGGCTGCGGACATGGACAACTACGGGACCACGCCGATCCGCGGGGACGCGTTGGTCGAGGCACTGACCCTGGCAAAGGCCCATGATGCAAGCTAGACCAAAGAAGACCCGGGCCCCGGCAGCCGTGCAGCTCGATCGGGTGGCACAACTGCCGATGCGATTTGGCAAGCTGAAGAACGAGGCGACGCTGCATGCCGCCATCGTGGCCGAGGTCGCCAAGCTGCTGGGCGCGCAGCGGGTGCTGCTGGTGCTGCACAGCGACAAGGCGGGGCCGCGCATCGCCGGCTCGAAGCTCCCTGCAGGCCAAAGCGCCGAGCGCCTGCTGCAGGCCGTTGCACCCTGGCTGGCTGAAGCGCTGGACACTGGCACCACCCGCCTGCGCCACGGCCCCGATGGCGCAGCGATGGTCGAGCAGCGCAGCTGCCTGGTGGCGCCGCTGCTGGCTCCCGATGGCCCGCTGGGCTGCCTGTATGCCGATGTCGACGGTGCAAAGGGCCGCTTCGACGATGCCGGGCGTGGGTTGCTGGCGATGTTGGCGGCGATGGCCGCTGTTGCGCTGGCCCAATCTGGCGAGCTGGCCGCCGTTGAGCGGCGGACCCTGGCGGCCGCGGACGAAGTGGCGGACGCCTGGGCGGCCCAAGCAGCAACCGCCGAGGTGCTGCAGGTCATCAGCAGTTCGGTGGCCGATGCGCAGCCTGTGCTCGACAAGATCCTCGAGAGTTGTGGCCACCTGTTTGATGCGCAGGTCATGAACGTGCTATTGATCGGCGAGGACGGGCTCCTGCACAGCGCAGCCTTGCGCAGGGTGTCCGCTGCCGACCCGCCGCCGGGCTGGACTGACGCGGATCTCGCCGTAGCGCTTGAAAAAGCGCGAACTGCATTTCCGATGCCGCTCGCCGGCACTGGCACGGCCGCGGCGATTGCCGCGGGGCGTGTGCTCAATTTCCCCGATGTGCTGCATGGCGCCGATGTGCCTCGCGGCGTGCGCGCGGTGGCACTGGCCAGCGGCCGCAACTACTCCCAGATGATGGCGCCGCTGATGCAAGGTGAGCGGGGAATTGGCAGCATCGTCCTGATGCGCCCGGCGTTGGGCGGCTTCACCGAAAAGGAGCAGGCGCTGCTCAAGACCTTCGCCGATCAGGCCGTGATCGCGATCCAGAACGCCAAGATGTTCCGCGAGACTAACGAGGCGCTGGCCCGCCAGACCGCCAGTGCCGACATCCTGCGCGTCATCAGTGGCTCGCCGACCGATGTGGGTCCGGTATTCGATGCCATTGCCCGCATTTCGATGCGCCTGGTGGGTGGCAATTCCTGCAGCGTGACGCGGGTCGAGGCGCACCAGCTGCAGCTGGTTGCGCTCACGTCGACCGATGCGGCGGCCGACGAGTTCGTCAGAGCGCGTTATCCCGTGCCACTCGACGGCCCGCAACCGATGCTCGAAGCCGTGCGCACTGGGGAGGTGCAGCTGTATGCCGACGTCGAGTCTGATCCCCGCTGGAGCGACGCGGGCCTGGAGGTGTCGCGCGCACGTGGGTTTCGCAGCATCGTCTTTGTTCCCATCCTGAGCGAGGGCAAAGCCATTGGCGTGATTCACGTTGCCAGTACCGCCCCAGGTTCAATTACTGAACCGCACATTCGCCTGCTCCAGAC
>JANNDB010000318.1:0-11590 GCA_031387285.1 Betaproteobacteria bacterium
ATCCGGTCGTAGCCATACACGCCCGTGCCGTCGCCCGACAAGTACAGATCGCCATTCGTTGGGTCGAACGCCAGGCCGTCCGGGTTGCCGCCAATCTCACTGCCATCATTCAATACCTTGGTGGACCATGCGCCGGCCGCACCGCCGAAGTAGGCCCAGGTGTACAGGTTGCCCGTGCCGACCAGTTTGGCGGCCGGAATCTCAAACAGCGTGCGGTCTTGACTGCCGGGCTCGATGCCCAACCCGACCAAATTTCCGGTGACGGGATCAAATGCCAGATCGGAGCGGAATTCGCCCCCGCCGACCAGGCTGACCACCGTTTCAAACATATCGGCCACAGGGTCGTAGCGGTAGATCTCGCTCTTGCCATACCCGGTCATGTACAACTTGCCATCGGGGCCGACTGTCATGCCATCGATGATGCCAAATCCTGCTGTGGGCAAGGCCTTGACCAGAGTTGGCGCGCCCACCAGCGCCGTGTTGGTGACGTTGAGTGTGGCCTTGTAAAGCGAGTGCGCCTCAAACGGGTTCATGTAGTAAAGCGTGCGGTCGGGCGCCATGGCCAGATTGGTCGGGAAGCCGATGCCGCTGGCGCCCAAGTCGGTGACCGTTCCACCGCTCAAGTCAATGCGATAAATGTGGTCCTGTGGGAAGGCGCCGCCGCCGAGCGCAAAAATTTCTTTGATCGGCGCAGCGGTGGCAGGCGCCAGGGCCGTCAAGGCCATGCCCAGTGCCAGCCCCCAAGAGGCAAATTGATGTCGCATAGTGAACTCCTTTCAGCGTGGAATCGTCGGGAATGACCCGGACGGGCAGGTTGTGGGTTGGTTGCGATCCCATCAGAGACGGCCGCGATTCACCCCAAAAGCCCTTAGTGCAACGGCAAGCATATTTCACGCCAAAGATCACAAAATGCATGTAAAACAAGGACCTGGCCCGAAACGTTTCACGGAGTACTGCACCGGCCGGAAGAGTATGTAAAGTTTTCCGACACATCCGATCAGTCGGTCTGAGTCGCGGTGCGATAGGCGTTGATGCTTGTGTGTGAGGCGGGCTGTCGGCCTTCACTTGGAGACAGGCGAACTACGATGCGCCCATGCCGATGTCGCCCGTTCCCGCCGAGCTGCAAGCGTTTTTCCGCGCCCTGCCCAAGGTCGAGTTGCACTGCCATCTCTTGGGCGCCGTGCGTCGCCAGACCTTTGCCGAGCTGGCGTTTCGGCCTGGATCGCCGGTCACGGCTGCCGATGTCGAGGCCTTCTACACCCGCGGCGACAAGCCTGTCGGTGCGATCCGCGTGCTTCGCTCGCTGGATGTCACGGATCGCCGTAATGGAGCCACCGGTGTCCGGCGCGCGGCCCGAAGGCAATGCGGTAGGTGATGGCCGCCGCCTGCAGTGGCCGCAGGGTGCGCGCTTCGTCACCGTCGGCATCCGGCTCAGCCAGCCAGGTCTGGCCCATCTCCTTGACCAGCACGCCGTGGCGCGTGAGCATCTTCATCAGCCGGGTGATGACCGTCTGCAGCAGCGCGTTCAGCTCGTCGTCGCTGGGCGGGTCAGGACGCGTGCGGTGTGCATTCATATATGCCGTAAATCGAAAATGTGAATTAGAATTTTCGGGGTGAGAATTCCCAGAACATCCCTTGAATCCCAAATTTGGGCTGCCTTGCTGCGCGCACCGGCGGTGGTGCTGCTCGGGCCACGCCAGGTGGGAAAAACCACGCTGGCCAAAAAAATCGCCATGGAGACCCCTGGCGCGGTGTACCTCGACCTTGAGAAAGCGGCTGACCTGCGCAAGCTGGACGACGCGGGCAGCTTCCTGCGCGGCCAGGCCAGCAGTTTGATGGTTATCGACGAAGTGCACCGCGCCCCGGGGCTGTTTGCGGAATTGCGCTCGGTGATTGACGAGCGGCGTGAGCAGGGCGCACGGTCTGGGCAATTTCTGCTGTTGGGGTCGGCGTCGCTGGATCTGGTTCAGCATGCGTCCGAGACGCTTGCCGGGCGGGTCGCTTACCTGAGCATGTCACCCATCATGCAAACGGAGGCGCAAGCCGTGGGGCTGTCACAAGACCACCTGTGGCTGAGGGGGGGCTTCCCTGACAGCCTGACGGCACCCGACAACGTGGCCAGTCTGCGATGGCGCACCGACTTTATCCGCAGCTATCTGGAACGTGACGTACCCATGTTCGCACCCCGCATGCCCGCCGCGCTGATCGGCCGGCTGTGGACCATGCTGGCGCATTTGCAGGGCACGCCGCTCAACAGTGCGCGGCTGGCGCAAAGTCTGGGGGTGTCGGCACCCATGATCAACCGCTACATTGACCTGCTGGTCGACCTGATGCTGGTGCGCAGGCTGCAGCCGTGGAGCGGTAACGTGGGCAAGCGGCTGGTGAAAGCCGCCAAAATTTATGTTCGAGATTGCGGGCTGGTGCATGCCTTGCTTGAAATCGAAACCAGTGCACAACTGCTAGGCCACCCGGTTGCCGGGGCCAGTTGGGAAGGGCTGGTCATTGAAAACCTGGTGGACGCGGCAGGCGCTGACCGCACCCCGCTTTATTACCGGACGCAAGAGGGTGCCGAACTGGATCTGGTGTTTGAACGTGCAGGCCAACCCTTCGTGGCCATTGAGATCAAGCGGTCCTCCGCGCCCCGGATCGAGCCCGGTTTTGGCAAAGCCTGTGTCGCCCTGGCGGTGGCCCACCGTCTGGTGGTTTATGGGGGCGATGAGGCCTATGACACGCGTTATGGGGCGCGGGTGATGTCATTGCCGCAAGCCGTGCAGACGGTTAGGGAACTCCTGAATCAATAGCAGCTTGTTCCTATCTGACGCGGCTGCCGGCAGCAACCTCCGACGCGGCCGGGGAACGGTCTGTAGTGGCCTGAAACCCCTGGATTGGGTGACAGCGCCGTCGGGTGTGATGGCCAGACGCCAGGCGAGTCCTTGACCGTACGCAACGAAGCCTTTACGGCTACGGCCTCTGGGTGAACACTGACTTGGGCAACCTCGCGCTGCACCACCTGCAGCACTGGCGTGACCAGATCGGGCTGCGCGGCCAGCAGCAAACGCAGCGGGATGGGCAGCGAAAGCACCCATTGCCGCACCGGCACATGCGGGATGACGTAGTCGATCAGGTGCACGGCGGTCTGCGACTTCCGGCGTGCGCCGCATGACGGGCAGAAACCGCGCCGCTTGCGGGTGTTGCGCCAGCAGCTTGTCGTGGCCGCAGTCGCCGCAGCGCAGCCTCTGGATCCCGTGCGCCACGATGCCGCGTTCCAGGAAGGCGTCGAACTCGTCCTTGATGAACCGCGGCAATTCACCTCCGGTGCTGGCTTCAGTATGGGCGATGAAACTGGCCGCGTGCTGCGGCACCAGGCCGCGGCGGCGTCCCCGGCACGACCTATCCAACGCGACCGTCAGCCTGGGTTATGGCGCGCGGGACATGCCGCAACGATAGGGAAGCGCTGAACAGGTCAGCGCCCTACACCCCACCAGGACGGCAGCAGCGCCTGGTAGCGAGGCTCCAGGTAGCGCTCGTCGAGCAGCACCAGGGTACCGGTGTCGGTGCTGCTGCGGATGACGCGGCCGGCGGCCTGCACCACCTTCTGCAGACCTGGCACGACATAGGTGTAGTCGTGGCCGCGGCCGAACTTCTGCTCGAGAAGCGCACAGATGGCGGCGTTGACCGGATCGAAGGGGGGCAGCCCCAGCGTCGCCACAAATGCGCCGATCAAGCGCTTGCCCGGCAGGTCCACACCTTCAGCAAACACCCCGCCCAGTACCGCAAACGCGATGCCTCGGCCCGTCGCGTCGAACCGCTGCAGGAACTGCTGCCGTGCCGGCTCATCCATCTGGCGGGCCTGCGACCACACCGGAATCGCCGGGTGGCTGGTCCGCAGGGCGTCCAGGGCCAGCTCCAGGTAGTCGTGGCTGCTGAAGAAGGCCAGGTAGTTGCCAGGCTGCGCGCTGTAGTGCGCGGCGATGCAGCGCACCAGGCCTTCCATGGAATGGGCCCGACGCGCGCGGCGCGTCGAGATCGGCTGGATACACACTTGCAGTTGCTCCGGGGCAAACGGGCTGGGAACGTCAAGCCAGGGTGTGTCGCTGGGCAGGCCGAGCAGGCTGGTGTAGTAGTCATCCGGATGGAGTGTGGCCGAAAACAGTACCATCGCGTCGGCAGCCTTGATGCGGGGCGCGACGAAATCGGTGGGCACAACGTTGCGCAGCATGAGTCGCCCGGCGGATTCAGCCGTGTCGAGTTCACACAGCGAGTGGTCGCCAAATGCCTCGGCCAGCGTGGCAAAAGCCAGCGTGCGGAAATAGAACGGCAGCAACGCGCCTTCGGCATGTGCACTGGCTCGCTGCAGTTGCTCGCTGATCGCACTGTTGAGCCGCTGCAGCGCGTGCAGCCAGGTCTGCGGCAACTCGTCCAGCACGCTCCAGCCGGGCTGCTGTGGCGCTTCAAGCAGCAGTTGCCACTGGTCCAGCCAATCGTCAAGCCGCGCCCGAACGCCGGCTAGCGCGTGTGGCCTTACCGTGATGGCTTCGGCATGCGTAAGGTCGGCGCTGTACATGCTGCGTGCGCGCGGAACCAGGTTGTGCGCCTCATCGACCAGCACACTGACGCGCCAGGACGATTCGAGCACCAGCGCATGCAACAGCGCGCTGCGGTCGAAGTAATAGTTGTAGTCGCCCACCACGACGTCGCTCCAGCGCACCATCTCCTGGCCCAGATAGTAAGGACAAATACCATGCTCCAACGCTACCGCGCGCAGACCACCTTGATCGAGCCAAGCCGCATCGGCAGCGGCGGCACGCGCCGCGGGCAGGCGGTCGTAAAACCCTTTGGCCAGCGGGCAGGAGTCCCCGTGGCAGTCTTTGTCACGGTGCTCGCAGGCCTTTTCCCTGGCCACCAGTTCCAGCACGCGCAACGGCTGCAGCGGGCGCCCCCCGCCATGCCCGCGGATGCGCTGCAGCGCATCCAGTGCCACCTGCCGGCCGGGTGTCTTGGCGGTCAGGAAGAACAGCTTGTCCGTCTTCCGCCGCGGCATCGCCCGCAGCGCCGGAAACAGGGTGCCCAGCGTCTTGCCGATGCCCGTGGGGGCTTGCGCCAGCAGTTGGCGCCCCTGACTGCAGGCCCGAAAAACCGCATGGGCAAGTTCACGTTGCCCCGGGCGAAACGGCTCTTGCGGAAAGGCCAGCTGGTCCAGCGCATCATCACGCGCCCGCCGGTGACTCCCCTGAAGACGTGCCCAGGCAAGAAAGCGGGCACACAAATCTTCGAAGAAGCCGCGCAGATCCGTCGCGCTGCAAGCTGCCGATTGCGGGTGCTCGGTACGGTCCCCCACGTCCACGTACACCAGCGCGAGCGTAAGGCTTTCAAATCCGCGGCTTTCGCACATCAACCATCCATATACCTTGAGCTGCGCCCAATGCAAGGCCTGCTGGTTCGCGCCAATGGCGTCTGGCGCGCCGCGAAAGGTTTTTACTTCTTCAAGCCGGCGCTCGCGCGCGTCAAAACCATCGGCACGCCCGCGCACATGCAAATCCTCAAACCCGCCAGACAAGCTGATTTCCGACTCATATTCAGCGCCACGCCGCTGCGCCACCAGCAGGTGCCCGTCGCGGCCCTGCTGCGCAGTCGGTGATGGCGTGAAGCGCAAGTCCAGATCACCCTGTTTGGCGGCGAACTCACACAGGTGGCGCACCGAAACGGTATACCGCGCGGGAGCTGGCGCCGCTGGCGCAGGGCCCCCGCTGGGCTCAGCGGTCGCTATGTCGCGCGGCGCCATCAGGTCGGGGGCTCCGCCAGCAGGCCCTGGGCCGGATCGCCGGTCTGCGACCAGCCCTCCGATGGCAGCGCGGTGGCCTTGGCCAGTACCATCCAGAGTGCGAACGGCAGATCGACCACGGCCCGTTTCGGAGCAACACGCACGACTTCAAGGCGCCCGTCGGGCTCGGCGACCAAAACACCACACGAAGCCGGCACTTCGTCGGCGTGCGCAATCGGCTGGCCCTTGCGGTCACAACCCAACACGTACCAGCATTGCCCACCCACATCGAGGTAGCTGTCGCGCTTGTCCTGCGACTTCAGGTCGCCGAGCAGGTCGGCGCGGCTTACCTTGATCTCGTGCACGATCGGCTCCAGATAACCTGCCACCGTGGTGTTGCGGATGGAAAACACGTCGGGCTTGCAGACCTTCCAGCGCGCCTTGTCGCTATCGGGCAAGGGCGGCAGGCGCGCGCGCAGGCTCAGGCTGGTCCAGACCACGCGACCGTCACGTTGCATATCGCGTGCGATGTGATCGACCAGCGCATCGTGCACCGAGAGTGCCTGCTTGTTGCGTCCGAAGGCCTCCGCCAGATGCGCGATGCCCGCATCCGTCAGCCGCACCCGCTCGGCGCCACTTTCACACTGCAAACGCTCCAGCAAGCCAGCCGCCAGCAGTTCCACTTCGACCACGTCCTGGCAGGGCCAGCCAGCCGAACGGTAAACGTCCCGCAGCCGGCGGGCGTGGAGGCGGCCAAGCGCGGGGGTGCTGGTCATGCATCCAGTATAAATCGCACTTCCAGGGTGGCGTCATCCCCGGCGGAGAACGAAGCCTAGACTCGCATCTTGCCGAAACATTCTAATATTTACTAGAATGATGCCATGGACAAACGGAACCTTAAAGACCTGCTGTACGGCCAGGTCGCGCGCATTGGGCGCGCCCTTGCCAGCCCGAAACGGCTGGAAATACTGGAACTTCTGGCGCAAGGCGAAAAAGCCGTCGAAACCTTGACCCGCGAGCTTGGCATCGACGTCAAGCTGGCAAGCGCCCATTTGACGGCACTCAAGGAGGCATCCCTGGTGACAAGCCGCAGCGCAGGCAAGTACAGGGTCTACCAACTGAGTGACCACGACGGCCTGGCGCGACTCAACGTGGCGCTGCGTTCGGTTGCCACCACGCATCTGCAGGATCTGCAGTCGGCACTGCAGCATGTGCTGTCCGGGCCTCAACCGATCAGCGCGATCGACCGGCGCACATTGCTCGCACAGGCGCGCCGCGGCGAGATCGTGATGCTCGACGTGCGGCCCCCTGACGAGTACAACACAGCGCATCTGCCATACGCCCGTTCAATGCCGCTTGCCGAACTGGAGCACCGTCTGGCAGGGCTGCCGCGCGACAAATTGATAGTGGCGTATTGCCGCGGCCCGTTCTGCATGCTGTCCGATGAGGCCGTGCAGCGCCTCCTGCTGCTCGGTTTCCCGGCACAGAAGATGGCGGACGGTATCAGTGAGTGGCGTGCCGCCGGCTTCAGACTTGCCACAGCAGGTCGCGGCAAGCGTGTCGCGACGCTGCAGGTCGCGGCCACGGGGCCACGATCATGAGCGGCGCCCTGCTTGCCCACGAGGCGTTGTTGCGGCTGGCAGCCTTCAGCGCGGTGTTTGGCCTGATGGCGGCCTGGGAAAGCTTTCTGCCACGGCGCGTGCGCACGGTGGCGCGCGCGCAGCGCTGGCCGGCCAACCTCGCTATCGCCGCGCTGAACACCGCGCTGGTGCGCTGGTTGCTGCCCACCTCGGCAGTGGTTTTTGCCAGCTTGCTTGAAGCGCGCCAGATCGGGCTGCTTGCCGCCATCGATCTGCCCGGTTGGGCTGCGCCACTGGTCGCGCTGGTCCTGCTGGACCTGGCAATCTACTTTCAGCATGTGATGTTTCACGCCGTGCCGGCCTTTTGGCGCCTGCATCGTATGCACCATGCCGACGTGGAGGTGGACGCGACCAACGGCCTGCGCTTTCATCCGCTGGAGATCATGCTCTCGATGGGCTACAAGTTCGCCGTCATCGCGGTCGTGGGGCCACCCGCCAGTGCCGTAGTCGTGTTTGAAATCGTCCTCAACGCCCTGGCGATCTTCAACCACAGCAACGCCTACCTGCCCGAGCGCCTGGACCGGATGCTGCGCTGGATCGTGGTGACGCCCGACATGCACCGCATCCACCATTCGTGGCACAGGGCCGAACACGACAGCAACTACGGCTTCAACCTGTCTTGCTGGGACCGGATGTTTGGCAGCTACCTTGCTGCGCCACGCGACGGGCACGCCGGCATGACATTGGGTTTGCCCATTCTGCGCGAGGCGCGCTGGCGTCGGCTTGACCAGATGCTGCTGCAACCGCTGGAGCCGGATGCGAAGGCAGCGGACGACCCAGCCATACCGGATTCGCGCCTTCGCTGAAGCGCGCCACCCGTCAGGAAGATGCGCTGAGCCTCTGGGTTCCTGCCCAACGTTGCCCGGGAGCAAGTTGCACCGGATGCGATATCCGGGCCGCCTCGAGGCAAACCATATGGCGCCAGCCACCGGGGGCCAGATCGGCCAGCGTCGCGGCGCGTACAGTGCCCGGGTTCCACACCACCACATCCTGAAATCCATCCTGGGCAATACGGACACTGCGTGATGCATCCGGATCCATCAGCTGCAGCGGATCGGAAACACCCGGGTAAATGCGATCCAGCTCACCTCGCACCCGCAATTCGCCTTCTGTCTGCGCACTGTTCGAGCCATCCACCGCGTTGAAAAACGGCAGCCCCGCAAGCCCCCGTATCTGAACCTGCTCCACATCATGCACATACAGGTAGGTGTGTAGCGCGCAGGTAAAGGAAAAGGGTGCATCGCCACTGTTGTGGCAGACGAGTTCCATGGACAGATCGTGGCCATCGACATGCACGGTCAACTCCAGTTCGAATGGGTGAGACCAGTGCACACGAGTCTGTTCGCCGTCACGCAGGCGCAGGCGCGCAAATGCGCCTCGCGCGTCGACGCCAGAGTTGATCGGCGTCCACGGGAGGGTCCGCGCAAAACCGTGCTTTACCAGTGGTCCACGCCCCGAAAACTGCGGGAATATCACCGGCACACCACCCCGGATCGCCTGGCCGTGCCCAAACGCCGAGGTCGGCGACAGGTACAGCTGGTCTTGCTGGGAACCGGCCGGCCACCACGAAGTCACATGGCCGCCATGCAGCGTGACGACGGCGCAGGCGCCATCCGGGGCGCGCAGTTCAAGCGCGGGCAGACCATTGCAGAGGGTGCTGGTGACGGCCACGCTGGCAATCCTGCAATCAGGGCGTTCAGCCTGCCTTGAGCATACGTCCCAGCGCCAGCAGGGCCGGAATCGTGATCGGGTCATTGGCGGCGCTGGACGCGATCGGATGTGAGGCGAAGCGCGCCACCACGAGTTCCGCGCCAGGCGCAACATAAAGACGCTGGCCATGGATGCCACGGGCCTCGTAGGCGCTGTGCTCGTTATGGCACACCCACCACATGTTGCGGTACGAATAACCGCCCAGCAAGCCGTAGCCGGCCTTGGCAAATTTCGCCGGATCGGCACCGCGCCCTATATCCGCGATGACGGCTGCCGGCAGCACCTGGCGCCCGCCAATGCCCCCGCCATTTCGCATCAATTCGCCAAAACGCGCCATGTCGCGCAAGGTGGCGCACAGGCCGCCGCCGCCCATCGCGACTCCGATCGAGTCCACTGCGATGCATGCGTCTTCCTCGCAACCGATCTGCGACCAGACGCGTTGCGACAACATGGCCGGGAACGGCTGGCCGGTGACGCGCTGCATCAGCCAGCACATCACCTCGGTGTTGACGGTCTTGTAAGCAAAGGCCTGGCCATGCGCGCCCTCCTTTTGCAGGGTGACGAGAAACTCGTAGAAGTTGCCCGGCCCCTTATAACCCGCCGGCTGGCTGCGAAAACCGCCGGCCCGTGCGTAGTCCCAGATTTCGGCATTCGGGTCCGAATACAGCTCGGAGTACTTCACGCCGATCTGCATGTCCATGACCTGGCGCAGCGTGGCATCGGCATAAGCGGTGGACGCCATCTCGGGCAGGTAGTGGCTGATGGTTCTTGCGTCATCCAGAACGCCTTCGTCCACCAGTGTCGCCGCCAACGTGGCTGCGTAGGACTTGGTGATGGAGAAGCAGTTGTGCGGCAGGTGAGGCTGCAAGGCGCCGAAATAGCGCTCATAGACCAGGCGGCCGCGGTGCAAGACCAGAATTCCGTCGGTGTAGACGTCGGGCAGCGACCCAGCCCATGTACGCCGGCGCCCGGCGAGGTCGTCAAAGACCAGCGCGTCTATGGCGGCTTCGTCCGCAGCGGATGGCAGGCCCAGCGTACTGGCCGGGAGCTTGCCGCGCCAGATATTCGCAGTGGGCGCAAGCTCGCGCATATGCGACAACGTCCAGCGGATTTGCGGGAATCCAAAAAACCGGTCGTCGACAAAGCGTATGCGTTGGGCGGGTGGTGGCGGGTTGCCCTGCATCCACCCCAGGGTGTTGGGGTCGGAGGCGTAGCCGTCCAGGTAATCGACACCGTCAAACTGCAATATGCCCATGGGATGCCCTGCAACGCACAAAGGCTTTCATTCTAGGGGGGCGTCATGGGCTCCAGCCTGTCCCACAGGAGTCTTCAGCAGCACCCACAAAACCATGCGCGATGGGATACTGCACGCCGCCCTTTGAAATCGCCCCTGGTCAGGCGCACGCCCCGTGGCCACCTCCACCATCACCCCATCCGCCGACAGCCAGTCCGTCAACCCGTTGCTGCGGGCGCCCATCCTGCGCACCCTGGTGCGTTTCGCAGCGCCCAATATGCTGGCGATGTTGGCAACGGCGCTGGCCGCCATCGGCGAGACTGCGTTTGTCGGAAGCTTTGGCGTGGCGTCCCTGGCGGGTATGGCCCTGGTGTTCCCGATGATCATGCTGCAAGGCATGTTGTCTGCCGGTGCGATGGGCGGCGGAGTCTCTTCTGCCATCAGCCGGGCCCTGGGCGCGGGGCACACAGCACGCGCCAGTGCGCTGGCCGTGCACGCCTGCTGGATTGGCCTGGCTGCTGGCGCACTGACCATGCTGGCCATGTTGCTGTGGGGACCGGCCCTGTTCTCCCTGCTGGGGGGCCAGGGCGAAGCGCTCACCCAGGCCGTTGCGTATTCGAACATGGCTTTTTGTGGCTCCGTCGGCGTCTGGTTGCTCAACACGTTTGCTTCCATCGTGCGTGGCGGTGGCAACATGGCGGTTCCGTCTGCCACGTTGCTCACGGTATCGATGGGCCAGGTCCTGCTGGCCGGCACGTTCGGGCTGGGATGGGGGCCGTTCCCGCGCATGGGCATGGCTGGCGTGGCAGCCGGCCAGGTCATCGCGTACAGCGCCGGGGCTGTGTTCCTGGGCTGGTTCGTGCTGCAAGGCCGTGCTGCCGTCAAGCTTCCGTGGGCATCCACACCACTGCAGGGCGGCTTGCTGCGCGACATCCTGCGCGTCGGCGCACTGGCGTGCATCTCGCCGCTGCAGACCGTGTTGTGCATCCTGATTCTCACGCGTCTGGTGGCCCTGTTCGGCACCAACGCGTTGGCTGGTTACGGCATTGGCACACGGCTCGAATTCCTGCTGGTCCCCATCACCTTTGCATTTGGCGTGGCCTCCGCTCCCATGATCGGCATGGCGGTGGGTGCCGGTCACATCACACGGGCCCGCCGCGTGGCGTGGACTGCCGCTGCGATGGCCGGATGCGGCCTGGGCCTGCTCGGCCTGGTGGGCGCGCTCGCCCCGGGGATGTGGACCGG
>JANNDB010000330.1:0-2553 GCA_031387285.1 Betaproteobacteria bacterium
CCGAGCGGCGCTACCCTGGATGGTCCATGGCACGCGTCAGCTTGTCCGACGTGGACCCGCAGACGAAGATAGTCTGGCCGGAGTTCGATCCCTACTCGGCGAGCGGCGCCCTGGTCATGGCGCGCATCGACGAACTCGTTGCCCGCGGCAGCCCGGTGCAGGCAACCCGGTCCTGAACGTCTCCAGTAGCCGTGGCGTTGCCGGCTGGCGCTTCTCGCGCCTGCGGAACACCGCTTTCAAGCCTTGCGCTGTTGGGCTTGTCGCACCGCCGCGAGGATACGCAGCGTGTAGCCGTTGTCCGCTGAGCGAAGCCCGGTCAAGCCGTCGCGGATCAGCTGCTGCGCCGAGATTTCATCGCGCAGCGCCGCGTCGTGCTTCAGGCGCTCGAGCAGTGTCGTCAACTCGGCTTCTGTCAGCTCACCGTCCAGGAGGCGCGACGCGTCGTTCATGGCATGACTCCTACCAGCGCCTGTCGCGCGTCGGTGCAAGAAGCGGGCGCACGCGCTGGGCTATCGCATCTCGCGCCCGGAAGATGTGGGACTTGACGGTATTCACGGGCTGCCCGAGCGCCGCCGCAATGGTCTTGTAGTCGAGCCCGTCGACTTCGCGCATCAGCAGTGCTCGACGCTGGACGTCCGGCAAGGCCGCAACTTCGGCTTCGATGCGTTCGAACAGCTGGTGCGACATGGCCTCTTCCTCGGGGCTGGGTGCGACCCCGAATCTGTCATCCTCACCGGCATTGTCGAGCACTGGCACGGGCCGATCGTCCTGCCGGTTCTGCCCACTGCGCAGGTAGCTCCTGGCCGCGTTTCGGGCGATCGTGAACAGCCAGGCCGCAAAGTCACCCTCAGGCTTGAAGGTCGCCAAAGCAAGAAATACGCTCAAGAAGACCTCCTGTGTCAACTCTTCCGTGACCGGATCGTCACGCACGAAACGCCGGATCGTTGCTGCAACCCGCCGTTGGTACTTCACCACCAGCACTTCGAACGCAACGGTCTCGCCTTGCTGGGCCCGTGCGACGAGCGCCGCGTCGATGGAGCTAGCAAGCAGGGCTTCGCTCACCTGCGCCCCCATGCACCGCACCTGCGACGTACTGCTCTGCGTCGCTGCGCCATCTCGCGGCGCACGGAGGTGCCGGTATCTCCACAAGCCTTACTCCTGCGCTTCACCAAAGTTGCAAGGCTCGCAAAATATATGTCCACCAGCACGGGCCTGAGCGCCACACGGGGCGGCGTCAATGCCTCATGCGTTGCACGCAGCGCCAACCGTCGCTGGCCCATGGGACACATCCACTGCAGTTGTTCGCCGCACAAGTGCAACTTTCTCGATGAGATGACGTTACTACATTGACAGCCGACTACGGCCAAGAAGGGAAGAGCCATGCAAGATCATAAGAGCAGCGCCCGCGCGGGACTGTTCGATGACGGGGCCCAGCGCACCAGCGGGGCCACCCGCCTCGCCATAACAGTTGGAGACATACCCGTGATGGCTGAACCGGTCGGCTCGGGTTCGCGCGGAGCCGTGAAGATCTGCCGCCGGATTTGAACCATGACCATCGACAAGCCATCCAGGACCCCGTCCAGTACCATCCGCGGCGACGAGGTCGCGCGTTTCAACCGCCTCGCCGCCACCTGGTGGAACCGCACCGGCCCCATGCGACCGCTGCACGTAGTCAACGATCTGCGGGTCGGGTACGTGCTCAAACAGATCGCCCAGCGCTTCGGGCGCCCGGTCGGTGCGCTACAGGGTTTGCGCATTGCAGACGTCGGTTGTGGTGCCGGGCTGATGTGCGAACCGCTGGCGGCCCGCGGTGCGTCGGTTGTCGGCGTCGATGCCGCGGCGAACAACATTGCCGCCGCGCAGTTGCATTCGAAGGCCGCTGGTCTGCACATCGACTACCGGGTCGGCGAGCCCGACGCTACGTTGCGCGACGGTGAGCTCTTCAATGTCCTGCTGCTGCTCGAAGTGGTTGAACACGTCGATGACATGTCCGCTTTCGTGCGCGATGCGATGGCACATCTGGCACCCGGCGGGCTGCTGCTGGCCTCGACGATCAACCGCACGCTGCGCAGCTACCTGGCTGCGATTGTCGGCGCCGAGATGGTCTTTCGGGTGCTGCCCCGGGGCACGCACCACTGGGCGCAGTTCGTGCGGCCCGAGGAGTTGGCGCAGGCTGCCGCAGCTTGCGGGCTGGCGGCTGGCGAACGTCGGGGCATGGCCTACCTGCCTGCCATTCACCGTGCCTGGTGGACGCGCGGTCTGGCGGTCAACTACATCGCCAGCTACAGCAAACCCGGCGCTGCCGTCGATCAGCGCCGCGTTGCCGGCTCATCCCTTTCAGTCGGCAAAGGGTAAGCGTCAGCCACATAGGCTGGCCCCTTCATCACCCTGACGATGAAGCACGCCAGCGCGAGTGTCAGCACCAGGGTCCAATGCAAGACGACGACGCCGAACATCGTGTAGTCCCACAACAGCAGCGCGCTGGCGCCGGCGCCGGACTCGGAGACCGGCGGCGCCACCGCGCGGTTCAATGCGGCAAGTCCCAGCGGCAGC
>JANNDB010000342.1:0-2588 GCA_031387285.1 Betaproteobacteria bacterium
AGATCATCGTGGACACCTACGGCGGCGCCTGCCCGCACGGCGGCGGCGCCTTCAGCGGCAAGGACCCGTCCAAGGTCGACCGCTCCGCCGCCTATGCGGCGCGTTATGTGGCCAAGAACATCGTGGCGGCCGGCCTGGCCAAGCAGTGCCAGGTCCAGGTGGCGTATGCCATCGGTGTCGCCAAGCCGATGAACATCACGGTGTACACAGAAGGCACTGGCGTGATTTCGGACGAAAAGCTGTCGGCCATCGTTGCGCGCGGAGACATCTTCGATCTGCGGCCCAAGGGCATCATCCAGATGCTGGACCTGCTGCGTCCGATCTATGAAAAGACCGCCGCCTACGGCCATTTCGGCCGCGAAGAGCCGGAATTCACCTGGGAGAAGACGGACAAGGCCCAGGCGCTGCGCGCAGCGGCCGGGCTGTAAGCCCGGCGACCGCGCAGCGGGCCCTGGGCCTTGCGGCGCAGGCTGACTTCGCGTAGCGAAGTCAAGGCCCGCAGGGCCGGCCGAAGCCACAAGGCGATGGTGCGCCAGGGACGCAGTTCAGCCCGCCTGACCGGGCGGGCCCTTGCGGCCACCGCGATCGAGCCGCCGCAACCACCGCTGCATCCCCCACCCGCCCGCGATCAGCAACACCACCGTCAGCCCCAGCAGGGCGAACGTCAGCGGCGTCGGATTGCGCAATGCCGCGGTGATCTGGTCTACAAATAGCATCATCGCCAATGTGGACGGCGTCATGCCGATCGCCGTCCCCAAAAGCAGATGGTGCAGGCGAATGTGGCTGGCCCCGGCGACCATGTTGACCACCGCGAACGGGGCTACGGGCACCATGCGCACGATGATCACGGCCAGCAGGCCGTTCTCCGCCAGCCGCTCGCTCAGCGCGTTGACGCGCGGACCGGCCAGTTGCCGCACCACCTCGCGCCCGAGCAGGCCGCCGATGCCGTAACTCGCGGCTGCCCCCAGCAGGGCGCCGGACAGCGCGCAGGAAAAACCCAGCCACGGGCCGAACGCGGCCAGTGTCACCAGGGTGAGAAATACCAGCGGGACCGCAAGCGTCAGGGCTAAGGCGAATCCTGCCACCGCGGCAACCGGCCCGAAGCTGCGGCCAAAATGCTGCAGGGCGCCCACGACCACATCGACATCGAGCCAGTTGCGCATCGGAGTCCAGCTCCAGGCGAGCGCCAGGCCGATCAGTGCCAGCAGGGACAGCGCAAGCAGCAGCAACTTGCGGCGCAGACGCGAGGAATGGCGCGGCCGGCCCATCTCAGCTTCGCGCGCCCGTTTTGCCCGTGCGCACAATGGCCGTCAGTACTTGTGCCAGGCCACCCACGTTGAGCGGTTCGAAGACCGAACCATGCATGCCAGGCACGACGAATTCAGACAGGTTGGCCCGAAGCAGTTTGCGCCACGAGCGGAACAACATCCCGTGCCAGCGCGAAAGGCCGCGCGTCTTGATCAGAAAGCTGGCACCGTCAAATGCAGCCGGACGGTAGCCCGTCATGGCCATCACCTGCCCCACCAGACCGGCGTCGTTGACCATGGCGCCAAGCCGGCGGCCGTTGAGGCTCATGTCCTGAATGCGCAAATGCAGCACGAGCCAGCGAAACAGCCGCCAATAGAGCGTGCCGCCCCAGACCATCTTGGGGTACACCGTTTCGATCAGGATCAGGCCGCGCACATCCACACCATGCTGGCGCAGCAGGCGCGCAGTCTCCAGCGCTGCCACGCCGCCCACCGAAAAGCCACCGACATAACAGGGCCCCTTGCCGCGCGCCTCGATTTGCTGCGCGTACAGGGCCGCCAACTCGCGGATGCGCGGCGGCGCCTGCGGTTGCGGGGGCTGCAACATGCGCAGGCTGCACGCACCTGACAGCGGCGCTGCCAGGTTGGCAAAGCGCATGCGGTCCCCGTGACCCGAGGCCGCCAGGTAAAAGGGAATTGCGCTGCCCGATGCGGCGAAGTCGAGCACCACGGCCTGCGGATCCGGCTCGACATCGAGTGCCGCCAGCAAGCTGGCGATGGTGGGGTGCTCGGTCAGCAAATACAGGGGGATGCGGCGACCGAGCAGCCGTTCCGCTCCCGCCAGGATGCTGACGGCGGCGAGGGAGTCGCCGCCCACGTCGAAGAAGTTGTCGTGCACCGAGAGCGGACGCTGCTCCAGCACATCCTCCCACAGCGCCAACAGGTCCCGCTCGAGCGGGCTGGCGGGCAGTGCCGGCGCAGTGGCCCGCGTGGACATGGTCAGCTGCGGCAATGCCTCATAGTCCACCTTGCCGGCGCTTCCCAGCGCCAGTGCCGCCTGAACACCCATCGCGGAAGGAATCATGTAATCGGGCAAGCGTGCCCGCAGGACGCGCTGCAGCGCGTCCGGCCCGATGCCGCTACCCGTCGCCACCCACGCGTGGATCATGGCACGACCCTCACGTTCCACCAGTTTGGCGGCGGCCTGCGTCACACCTTCGATGGCCAGCAGTGCAGCCTCGACTTCGCCCAGCTCTACACGGTAACCGCGCAGTTTGACCTGTCGGTCCAGACGGCCCTGAAAATGCAGTTGCCCCTGTGGGTCGATCCAGCCGCGGTCGC
>JANNDB010000348.1:0-1549 GCA_031387285.1 Betaproteobacteria bacterium
GTGCGAGACCCATTACGCGGTGTTCCGCACCAAGCTCTCCGAGTTGACCACGGTGTTCAACGTGGGCCGTTATCTGGACATTGTGGTGGCCACGCCCGAGGGCTGGAAATTTGCCTCGCGTGTCTGTGTCTACGACAGCGAGATGATTCCGAACTCGATCATCTATCCGATCTGATTCCCCAAACGGAACCATCCGATCCAGGCCACGGCGTCAACTGCCGCTGGCGCCAAGGTAACGCACGTGATTGGGGTTGCGCGCCGGGGCCAGTTCGAATTGCTGCGGATGCTTGTTGAAGACCTTGGTGGACGATGCGTTCCTGCCGAGCAACTTGCCCTCGTGCAGCAGCCGGGCAATCTCGCCCAGGGCTTGCAGTTCGCCGCTTCTCAGGGCCGGCGCAGCGTCCAGGATCTGGGCGACCGTGACGGTGGCAGCGCTTGTGGCAGATTTCTTGGCGGGGGCTTTTTTCGCGGCAGATTTCTTGGCGGGTGTTGGCGCGGCAGCAGTCTTCCTGGCGGGTGGGTTCCTCGGCGCTGCTTTGGGCGCTGGCGCAAGGCTGGGCGGCGGCGCCACTTCGGTCTGGGTCTTTCCCGCTGGCGCGCGCCGGCCGCGCAGATTCTCGGGCCCCACGTGCATGACCTGGTCGTAGGCGTGGGCCGCTTCCTGCGCCATCTTGCTTCGCTCCGATACACAGACCATGCGAATGCCGCGCTCGCGCAGGCGGGCCACCAGCGGCAGGAAGTCGGCGTCACCTGAGCCAATCGCCATCAGCGTGGGCCGCGGCGTGAGGCAGGCCAGCTCCATGGCATCGACGGCCAGGGCCACGTCGGTGGTGTTCTTGGACAGCGCCAGGTTGAGGAATGGCCGGATCGCCCAGGCATGCATGACTTCGCTGAGGCCCCTGAGGTTGTCCGCGCTGCCGTAAGCGCGTCGCACCGTGATGCTGCCTTCCTCGGCTTCGAGACGCTTGCACGCCTCGTCGACCCAATCAGGGGATGACAGATTGTCCGCATCAATCAGGAAAACGATCATGGCTGGCTTGCTCCGGTTTGTTTCATTGTCGTGTCTGCAGTCGGGCTACCACCCGAAAGCTCAAAATCAGCGCGGCCACGCCGAACAGCACGACGCCGAGTCCGTAACCGGCCATGGCTCCCTGGGCGCCGTACCATTGTGCGCCGAGCCACACGAACGGGATCACGCCCAGTGTCGAGCGGCCCCAGTTGAGCGCGGTGGAGTAGAAGGCGTAACCCAGATTGTTGAAGGCGGCATTGGCGACAAACAACGCGCCGTTGAACAGGAAGCTGCCGGCCACGAAGGTGCAGAAGAAGACGATCAGCTCGTGTGCCTGCTGCTTGGCGCGAAACAGGTCGGCGACGGCGCCGCCGAACAGGGCCAGCAACGCCCACACCAGCAGCACATAGACGAGGGTCACTTTGAGGCTGTCGCGCAAGGTCGACATCACGCGGTCCAAACGCCGCGCGCCGTAGTTCTGGCCGATGATGGGCCCGACCGCCCCGGACATGGCAAACAGCAGGCCGAACGCTACCGGAA
>JANNDB010000352.1:0-3540 GCA_031387285.1 Betaproteobacteria bacterium
CAAAGTTGTTGATGCCCATTTCCCACGCCGTATCCATAATCGCAAAGGCTTGTTCTTCGCTGTCACCCTTACCGATGAATTCTTTTGGACTGCCGATGCCGCCAAAGTTGCCGCAGCCCAGAGTGATGGCCGAGATGTGAAGGCCGGTTCGTCCCAGCTTGGTGTAACGCATGGGGGTAATCCTTCGCGTGGTGTCCTGACTTGCCAGGCCCAAGTCTAGGGCCTCGCATCTCAGCGTCGGATTGACGGTGCACGCGTCAACAAGTTGTCTGTCCAGGTGACGAAAAGCGCTCAGGCCATTTCTTGAAGTGACGCAATCAGGGGGCAGTCGATGCGCCCGCGTACGGCGGAGCATCTGGCGACCAGCGCCGCCAGCACGGCCTCGATGCGTTGCAGGTCGCCAAGTTTTTGCCGAACTCCGGCGAGCTTGTGCTCGGCCACTTTCCGGGCCTCGCCGCAACGCGTGCCGTCCTCGAGTTTCAGCAGGTCGCCGACTTCCTCGAGGCTGAAGCCGAGCCCTTGGGCTGACTTGATGAAGCGCACCCGCGCCAACGCCGCGTGACCATAGCGGCGGATGCTGCCGTAGGGCTTCTCGGGCTGCGGCACCAGTCCCTTGCGTTGGTAGAAGCGGATGGTCTCCACGTTCACGCCCGCCGAATCGGCCAGGGCCCCGATGGTGATGCCGGTGTTGTCATCCATGGCACTTGACTCCGTACTTGAGTACGGCAGTAAGCTTACTCCTTGAATGCCATACCGGAACGAAGCAATCCATGCCTGAACCCATCAAGAGCCGCGGGGCGCTGTTTGCCGGCGGCCTGGCGGCCATCCTCGCCTCCTCGTGCTGCCTTGGGCCGTTGGTGCTGATCACGCTCGGATTCTCCGGGGCCTGGATCGGTAACCTGTCGGCGCTCGAACCATACCAGCCGGTTTTCATCACGGCGGCTCTGGTCTCTCTCTACTTCGCCCAGCGCAGCATATGGCGGCCCGCCGAGGCGTGTTTGCCGGCAGAAGTGTGTGCCGTGCCCCAGGTGCGATCGTCGTACAAGGCGTTATTCTGGGTCGTTGCCGCGCTTGTCCTGATCGCGCTCGTTTTTCCCTATGTTGCTCCCTTGTTCTATTGAAAAGACATCCGATGAAGACCTTGCCTGCCACGCTCGCCGCCCTGACTTTTTTCGCGGGACCCGGATGGGCGGCCCCAAGGACCGTCACCCTGTCGGTACCCACGATGGACTGTCCGGTCTGTCCAATCACCGTCAAGAAGGCACTGACCATGGTATCGGGGGTTGCGCAGGCCAACGTGAGCTTCGGTAAACGCGAGGCCATCGTGACTTTTGACGACTCCAAGACGACGGCCGAGGCATTGACCAAAGCCACCAGGGACGCGGGTTATCCCTCGTCCGTTGTGGGCGCCAGCAAATGAGCGAAGTCGTCCTGGAATCGACCCTGACATGTCCGTCGTGCGGGCACGCCAGGAGCGAAACCATGCCGACTGACGCCTGCCAATGGTTCTATGAGTGCAATCAGTGTCACGTTGTGCTCAAGCCGAAGGCCGGGGACTGCTGCGTTTTTTGTTCCTACGGCACAAACCCCTGCCCACCCATTCAGCAACTCGGCCGTTCTGGTTCGGGTTGCTGCGCGGACTGACCGCTCTGCGATCAACTGCAGCACGGCGCAGGATTGACTATCCACGCGGCAATATGGCCCGCCGCATGTAGCTGGCAGAACTGGCACTCGCCCAGTGATGTGGGTGGTTTTTCTTTAATTGGCGCGCCGATATGCTGCTTTACGGAAGAATCTTGATAAGAACTTTAATAAGCGCCCAAAATGAAGCAGCTTGTTAAAGTTTTCTCCCATGGACTACCCTCATCGCCCCTGGCGCGTGGCGCCTCGTCTGGCAAATCATTGGAGGGCAGATTGACGAAGCGTTGCGTGGACACCGATGTACTGCGCCCCAAGATATACTGGCCGAAGTGTATATCTAACCGGAGTCCCGCCATGCAAGTCGCCAAATGGGGAAACAGTCTGGCTGTACGGCTGCCCGTCGCCCTGGTGCAGGAACTCGGGATATCGGTTGGCGACGAACTCGTGTTGCAGCCGGCGCCGCGCAAGGCAAGGCAGCCGGCCGGTGTGACCGTGGAGCGCCAGCCCGGAAAACTCGAGCAACTCCAGGCAGCGCGCAGATTGCGCGCGCCCTGGCCGGCGGACTTTGCTTTTGACCGCGACGAGGCCAACGCGCGGTGAGAGCATTCATCGACACCAATGTGCTCGTCTACTGGATCGATGACAGTGCGCGTGCCGATACGGTCGAGAAGCTTCTGGCCGGCGAAAGTGTCATCAGCGTCCAGGTGCTCAACGAGTTCGCAAATGTGCTGCGCAAGAAGCGCACGATGGCGATGGCGGATGTGAAGTTCCTGTGCGACTCCCTGATCGCCACCTGCGAGGTGTACGACCTCAGCGTTCGTACGCACCAGACTGCCATGGCCCTGATGGCGAGATACAGCCTGTCGTTGTATGACGCCAATATCGTTGCGGCTGCGGGTCTGAGCGGCTGCGAGGTCCTGTACAGCGAGGACATGCAGGACGGGCTCAACATCACGATTCCCAGCCCAGAAGGCGCAGGCACGCTGTCGATCCGCAATCCGTTCCGGACCTGAAGGCCGGACTGCCAACACAACCATGCACACAGGGCGAGCCATGAAGACCGATTCCGATACCGACAAATCCAACGCCGACATCGTCCGCCCGATGCTGCTCTCCGGCCTGGAGCCGGTACGCATCGACAGCAGCTCGCTGTTCGTGAACATCGGCGAGCGCACCAACGTCACCGGCTCCAAGGTGTTCGCGCGCATGATCCTGAACGGCGAGTTCGAGAAGGCGCTGGCAGTGGCGCGCCAGCAGGTGGAAAACGGCGCGCAGATCATCGACATCAACATGGACGAGGCCATGCTCGACAGCCAGGCGGCGATGGTGCGGTTCCTGAACCTGATCGCCAGCGAGCCCGACATCTCGCGCGTGCCGATCATGATCGACTCGTCCAAGTGGAGCGTGATCGAAGCCGGGCTGCGCTGCGTGCAGGGCAAGGCGATCGTGAACTCCATCAGCATGAAGGAGGGCGAAGAGGCCTTCCGCAAGCAGGCCAAGCTGCTGCGCCGCTACGGCGCCGCAGCGGTGGTGATGGCCTTCGATGAAAAGGGCCAGGCCGACACCTTCCAGCGCAAGACCGAGATCAGCAAGCGCGCGTACGACATCCTGGTGAACGAAGTAGGCTTCCCGGCCGAAGACATCATCTTCGACCCGAACATCTTCGCCATCGCCACCGGCATCGAGGAACACAACAACTACGCGGTCGACTTCATCGAGGCGACACGCTGGATCAAGGCCAACCTGCCGGGCGCCAAGGTGTCGGGCGGCGTGAGCAACGTGAGTTTTTCCTTCCGCGGCAACGACCCGGTGCGGGAGGCGATCCACACCGTGTTTCTCTACCACGCCATCAAGGCCGGCATGGACATGGGCATCGTGAACGCCGGCATGATGGGGGTG
>JANNDB010000371.1:0-1954 GCA_031387285.1 Betaproteobacteria bacterium
CCCATGCGCGCCGGTTGCGGGTAAGGCGCAGCTGCGCGCACGGTGCGCACGATCTCGTCCATCACCTCGGGTGCATGGGTGGGCGCGCGGCGCCAGCTGATCGCGGTGACCTGGCCGTTGCGGTCAATATCCACGTCCAGCACCCCTATGGCGTACAGCTGGGGTTGCAGCATCCCCTTGTAGATGCGCTCACTGTTGATGGCGTAGAGATGGCCGGCGGCGTCCTTGCGGTAGGCCAGCGGCGTGGTGGCATTGGAGACCACGCGCGGCACCACGCTGGGTTGGGGCTCCGCTACGACGGGCGGGGCAGGCCGCGCAGCCACAGGCGGCGGGAGTGGCGGTGCGGGAAGGGGGGGCGTTTGCGCCTGTGGGGTGGGGGCGGTTCGTTGTGGCGCGCTGCAACCCGCCACTACCAGTGCCAGCACGGCGGCAATGCCGGCAAGTGGCCATCCCAGGTTCCTGATATGCATGTGTGTCTCCTCGCGCGGTGTTGTCGGGGCTAGGCCGGTGGTGTCTGCACAGCCATACTTTGCCTCACAATTTGTGCGGCCGAAGCATATTGCGACGCCAGCAAGGTAAAAAAGCGTGAATCAGGCCGATCAAGCACTGGAGCGACTGGCGCGCGAGCCTGCAGTATGGGTGACGGTGGACTCGGCCCAGGGTTCGGTGCCGCGCGATGCCGGCACCTGGATGGCGGTGTTCGGTGCCGACATCGTGGGCACCATCGGCGGCGGGCGTGTCGAGTTCGACGCGATCCACGAAGCCCGCGAACGTCTGTCTGGCGCGCCGCGCGAACCTCTGCTGCGCTATGCGCTGGGTCCCAGCCTCGGCCAATGCTGCGGCGGCGTGATGGTGCTTCGTTTCGCGCGCGTCACGACCGAGGATATTCCCTTGTTGTTGAAGCGGCTGGTCGGCGCGCGGCAGCCGGTCGCCTTGTTTGGCGGAGGCCATGTGGGCCAGGCGGTGGTGGCGCAGCTTGGCCGGCTGCCGTTTGCGCTGACATGGATCGACAGCCGTGACGAGATTTTTCCGCCCATGTTGCCGGCCAACGTGTTCTGCGAGCACTCCGTCCCGGTGCATCGCGCCGTCGATACGCTGGCCCCGTTCAGCCATGTGCTGATCATGAGTTTCAGCCACGCCGAAGATCTCGACGTGCTGGCCCGGTGCCTGCAGCGCCAGCGTGACCGCGCAGACATCGCCTCGATTGGCCTGATTGGCAGCAAGACCAAGTGGGCGACCTTCCAGCACCGTCTGCTCGAGCGCGGATTTGTGCAGGAAGAATTGGACACGGTGAATTGCCCGATCGGTATCGGTGGCATTGCGGGCAAGGAGCCCGAGGTGATTGCTGTGGGTATTGCCGCGCGGCTGCTGCAACTGCGTTCCCCTGGCGGGCCTGCCCCTGCAAAGTCTTGAGCAGCGCCCCAATAGTGTATACTCTTGTGTGTCCATGTCGCAGCGGAGCCGGGCCCACCGAGGGTTCATGTGCGCGACGCCAATGCTGCTTACAGCGCCCGCAGTGGTGAGCAGCCGGTCAGCCGTCACATCAGCAAAGGGCTCCGAAGCATGGAAAGTTACTACCTCGACTGGGCCAACCTGCTGTTGCGCTGGGTGCACGTCATCACGGCCATTGCCTGGGTCGGTTCGTCGTTCTATTTTGTCTTTCTCGACAGCAGCCTGACGCCGCCCGATTCGAAGGAGCTGCAGGACAAAGGGGTCGGCGGCGAACTCTGGGCGGTGCACGGGGGCGGCTTTTACAACCCGCAGAAGTACGCGGTGGCGCCCAAGGTGGTGCCGGACCACCTGCACTGGTTCTATTGGGAGAGCTATAGCACCTGGCTCAGCGGTTTTGCCCTTTTCACGGTTTCCTACCTGTGGAGCGCGAGCACCTACCTGATCGACAAGTCGCTGATGAACTGGTCGAGCGGCGCGGCGATCGGCGTCGCCATCTCGTTCC
>JANNDB010000393.1:0-4939 GCA_031387285.1 Betaproteobacteria bacterium
CGCAGGTCGCGCCGGAACCAATGGATACTGATGCGAGGACGCTTGCTCATGCACGCAGGCGGTGCATGAAGCGCTCAAGTCCCATGGCGGTACAGCGCGAGGGCCTCCAGGCAGCGCCGGCGGTGCGCGTCCCCGGTGCCGGGCGCAATGCGCGTGCTTCCCAGCCGCAAGCCGTAGTCGAGCCCCATGCGTTCGGACGCCAGTACCCAGGCACACAGGCGCGAGAGGGCCTGCTCCAGCGCGGCACCGCCCGTGCCCGTCGCACCGGAAATACCGGTATGGGCCAGATCCAGCCACAACTCGAAGCGGTGCGCCTGTTCGGTGTCGCGGCTCACCAGTTCGTCCGCCTTGGCGGCCTTCTTCCAGACCACGAGTTTGAGTGGATCGCCGCGCTGGTAGGCCCGCACACCGTCATATTCACCGCTGGCATGGCGGCGCGAAACGGCACTGGCTGCCCCTGCGCGGGCTTCGCCGGCCGGCAGCGGTGGCGGCCGGGCCTCGGCGGCCGGGTAGACGAGCAGGCGCGAGGCCGGGCGCCAGACCGTCCAGACCCGGAAGGTTCCCAGCGGGAAGCGCGTCTCGGCGGTGAGTGGCGCAATCTCCTGCAGGCCACGCTGCATGGGCTTGAAGGCGATGCGTACGCTGGCATCGGCTTGCCCGCCGACATCGGTCCAGACCCAATGTGATCCGCCCAGAACGCACAGGCCGATGCCATGGCGCACCCGGCTGCGCGCGTTGTGCAGGTGGATGGTCAAGGTCGCGTTGCTCCCGACGTGCGCCGGGGCCGGCGGCTCCAGCCGCAGCAGCACGCCGCGCAGGGTGCCATGCGACAGGTGCATGCCGACCAGTGCACTGCCGGCCACCAGAAACGTCAGCACATACCCCAGATTGAGCTGGTAGTTGATGGATGCCACCAGCAGCACCAGCAGCGTCGCCGCCAGCATCCAGCCGGCCCGTGTCGGCAGGATGTAGACCGTACGCTGCGTCAGCAGCATGCTGTCGCGTGGCGTGAGCCGGCCGACCCAGAAACGCCGCAGCCGCGCCCGCACATGGCCGAGCGGGTGCAGCAGGGGATGGGGCAGGCTGGCGGCGGCCATGGAGCGCACCGGCGTCAGGCCAGCGGTGTGGCGGCAATCATGGCGCGCACCTGTTCCCTCGGGCCGCGGCCGGCGTCGCCGACGGGGATGAGGCGGTGCGCGATGGTCTGCGGCAGGATGGCCTGCACGTCATCGGGCGCCACGTAGTCGCGCGACATGAGCAGCGCCTGCGCCTTGGCGGCACGCACAACGGCCACGCCTGCGCGCGGGCTCAGGCCTTGCAGGAACCACTGGCCGTTGCGGCTGGCGGCGATCAGGTCCTGCACATAGTTGAGCAGCGCGTCCGACGTGTGCACAGCCAGCACGGCGTCCTGCAGTTGCGCCAATTGCCCCGGCGTAAGCAAGGGGGGCAGCGCCAGCACCAGGTCACGCCGGTCCTGGCCACTGAGCAGCTGGCGCTCAGAGGCCCGATCCGGGTAGCCGAGCGTGATGCACATCAGGAAGCGGTCGAGCTGCGACTCGGGCAGGGCGTAGGTGCCGAGCTGGTCATGCGGGTTTTGCGTGGCGATCACGAAAAACGGGGTCGGCAGGGCCCGGGTTTCGCCTTCGATGCTGACCTGCTTCTCCTCCATGGCTTCGAGAAGTGCACTCTGGGTCTTGGGGCTCGCGCGGTTGATCTCGTCGGCCAGCAGCACCTGGGCGAAGATCGGGCCCGGGTGAAACACGAAGGCCTCCTTGGCGCGTTCGTAGATTGACACACCGGACAGATCGCTGGGCATCAGGTCGGAGGTGAACTGCACACGTGAGAACTGCAAGCCAAAGGTGCGCGACAGGGCATGCGCCAACGTGGTCTTGCCCACGCCGGGCACATCCTCTATCAGGAGGTGGCCGCCGGCAAGCAGGCACGCCACACAATCCTGCACCTGGGCCGATTTGCCGACTATCACCGTGTTAAGCTGGCCGAGCAGCGCCTTGAGCTTGTCTTGTACGTTCATGGCATGACGTTACCCGAAAACAAGAATCCTTCGACATCACCCGCGCATGACAGGCCTGTTCAGTCACCGTGACTGCCGCAAACACGAAATGGGTGCCGGGCATCCGGAATGCCCACAGCGCCTCGACGCCATCGAAGACCGGCTGCTGATCTCCGGGGTGGGCGACGCGCTGGAGCGCCGTGAGGCGCCGCTGGCTGCATTGGCCGACATCGAGCTGGCGCACACACGCCACCATGTGGACAGGCTGCGCGGCATGAGCGAACGTCTGCGTGACGAAATCGAGGCTGGGGGGCCAACCCATGCGCAGGTGGATCCGGATACCTCCCTCAATGCCAGCACCTGGGACGCCGCGCTGCGCGCAGCCGGTGCCGCCGTGGCGGCCACTGACGCGGTGATGGCGGGCGAGATGGAGAACGCCTTTTGCGCTGTACGGCCGCCCGGTCACCACGCCTGCCGCGACCAGGCCATGGGCTTTTGCTTCTTCAACAACGTGGCGATTGCGGCCCGCCATGCGTTGGAGCGCCACGGACTGGAGCGGGTTGCCATCGTTGATTTCGACGTGCACCACGGCAACGGCACGGAGGACATCGTCGCGGGCGACGCGCGCATCCTGATGGCCAGTTTCTACCAGCACCCTTTTTATCCGTACGGGGGCAGCCGCTCGGACGCCTCAAACCTCGTGAACGTCCCGGTTCCCGCCTTCACGCGCGGCGCCCAGGTGCGTGAACTGATCGAGGCACACTGGATACCACGCCTGGAAGCGCACCGCCCGCAGATGATATTCGTGAGTGCCGGGTTCGACGCGCACCGTGAGGATGACCTGGGGCAGATGGGCCTGGTAGAGCAGGACTATGCCTGGATCACTGCGCGCCTGGTGGATGTGGCGCGTCGCCACGCGCAGGGGCGCATCGTTTCCTGCCTGGAAGGGGGCTACAACCTGAGCGCCCTCGGGCGCAGCGTCGAGGCGCACCTGCGGGTGCTGGCCGGGCTCTAAGGTCGCGCCGTGGGCGATCTGCAATTTTCCGAGCTTGACAAGTGGCTGGCAGCCTTGCTGCGTCCGAGCGCCTTGCTCGATCTGCTGGCGCTGGCCGCCTGCGCCTTGCTGGCGTGGTTGGCATGTGCCGGCCTGCGGCGCGCCGTCAACAGTACCGACCGGGGTTCGATCTGGTTCGGGCGCAGCCTGGTGGATGGTGTCCTGTTCCCCCTGCTCTGGTTATGTTTCGCCTGGGGCGCCCGGCCGCTGGTGCATTACTGGTCCGCTGCGGCGGTCTTCCGGCTGGCCCTGCCGGTGCTCATCGCATTGGTCGTGATACGGGTTGGCGTGAAGGTGTTGCAGGCGGCGTTCAAGGAGACGCCCCTGGTGCGGGTGCTGGAGCGCAGCATCTCGTGGATCGCCTGGCTGGCCATGGTGCTGTGGGTCAGCGGCCTGCTGCCGGTGCTGCTCGATGAACTGGACCAGATTCACTGGCGCGTGGGGGGTGCCAGCATGTCGCTGCGCAACCTCATCGAAGGCACGCTCACCGCAGCGGCGGTGTTGATCATCAGCCTGTGGGTGTCGGCCGGTATCGAGTCGCGCCTGCTGCGTTCCGCCACCGGGGGCGACCTGTCGCTGCGCAAGGCGTTCAGCAATGCGGCGCGCGCATTCCTGGTTTTCATCGGCCTGCTGGTCGCGCTGACAGCCGTGGGTATTGACCTCACCGCCCTCTCGGTACTGGGCGGGGCGATTGGAGTCGGCATCGGGTTTGGCTTGCAGAAGCTGGCATCCAGTTACGTGAGCGGTTTTGTCATGCTGGCTGAACGCAGCGTGCGGATCGGCGACAACGTACGGGTGGACGGCTTCGAGGGCGTGGTCACCGATATCAACGCGCGCTACACGGTGATCCGCGCGCTGACCGGGCGCGAGTCCATCGTGCCCAACGAGATGTTCATCGTGAACCGGGTCGAGAACCTCTCGTTGAGCGACCGGCAGTTGTGGCAGTCCAGCGTTCTGCTGGTGGCCTACGACAGCGATGCAGACTTGGTGGCGCGCCTTCTGGAATCGGCGGCCCTTGCGCAGCCGCGCGTGTTGCGCTCGCCACCACCCCACGCCGCGTTGTCGGCCTTTGCCGCCGACGGACTCGAGTTCACGCTGGCTTACTGGATTGCGGACCCCGAAAACGGGCAACTCAATCTGCGCTCGGACATCAACCTGGCGATCTTGCATGCGCTGCGCGAGAACGGTGTGCGAATACCTCCTCCGCAACGCCCCACCGACGTGGTCAGGATGCCCTGACCTGCGCTGCCGGTCTTCAGCGCATGAAGGAGGGCAGCCACAGGCTCAAGCCTGGCAGCGCCACCAGGATCGCCAGCATCACGATCTGCACGACCACGAAAGGCCAGACGCCACGAAAGATCGTGCCCAGGCCGACGCGGGGCAACAGGGCATTCAGCACGAACAGGTTCATGCCCACGGGCGGCGAGATCAGGCCGATCTGGATCACCATCACGATCAATACCCCAAACCAGACCGGATCGAATCCCAGCGCCGTGACGATCGGAAAGAACAGCGGAATGGTCAAAAGCACCATGGTCAGCTCTTCCATCACGGTGCCCAGGACCACGTAGATCACCATCATCGCGCCCACCACCATCACCGGTGACAGGCCGAGGTGGGTGATCCACTCCTTGAGATCGCCCGGCATGCTGGTGAAGTTCACGAAATTGGCGAAGATGGTGGCGGCAATCAGCAGCGTGAACAACATCGCCGTGGTGCGCGCCGACTCGACCAGCACTTCGAGCAGCGTCTTCCAGCCCAGCGCACCGCGCGCCAGCGCGAACAGGAAGGCGCCGGAGGCGCCGATGCCGGCACCTTCCGTGGCGGTGAACACTCCGCCATAGATGCCGCCCAGCACCACGACCACCAGCAGC
>JANNDB010000461.1:0-2874 GCA_031387285.1 Betaproteobacteria bacterium
CACCAGCGATGAGCAGCACGACCACCGTGGCATCGCTCAACGACACGCACGCCCCCCAGGGGCCGATGCAGGAGTTCTGGAGCTATTTCAGCGCCAACAAGGGCGCGGTCGGTGGCCTGGTCACAGTGATCCTGCTGTTGCTGGTCGCGTTGCTGGCGCCAGTGATCGCGCCGTACCCGCCCGATCTGACCAACGAAACCGTCTTCCTCAAGCCGCCGTTCTGGCAGGAGGGGGGCGCGCTGGCCTATCCGCTGGGCACGGATGCGATCGGCCGCGACATCCTCTCGCGCCTGATCCACGGCGCGCGGCTGTCGCTGGTGATCGGCATCGCGGTCGTGGCGCTGTCGGTGCTGCTGGGCACGGCGCTCGGGCTCACGGCGGGCTATTTCCGCGGCATCTACGAAATCGCCGTGATGCGCGTGATGGACGTCATCCTGACGCTGCCCAGCTTGCTGCTGGCCATCGTGATCGTGGCCATCCTCGGGCCCGGCCTGATGAATGCCATGCTGGCGGTGGCGGTGATCATCCTGCCCCACTACGTGCGCATCACGCGTGCCGCCGTGATCACCGAAATGTCGCGCGATTACGTTACGGCCGCGCGCATGAACGGTGCCGGTCGCCTGCGCGTGATGGTCAGCGAGGTGCTGCCCAATTGCACGGCGCCGCTGATCGTGCAGGCCTCGCTTGGTATCTCCACTGCCATCCTCGATGCGGCCGCACTGGGTTTCCTGGGCCTCGGCGCGCAGCCGCCGTCGTCCGAGTGGGGCACCATGCTGGCCGACGCGCGCGAGTTCGTGTTGCGCGCCTGGTGGGTGGTGACATTTCCCGGCGCCATGATCTTCGTGGCCGTGCTGGCTTTCAACCTGCTGGGCGACGGGTTGCGCGACGCCTTCGACCCCAAGCTGAAACGCTGATTCCAGGTTCCATGGCCCTGCTCGACATCCAGAATCTTTCGGTGGACTTTCCTTCCCGCGACAGCGTCATGCATGCGGTCGAGGGCGTGAGCCTGACGCTGGAGGCCGGCGACGTGCTGGGCATCGTGGGCGAATCGGGCTCGGGCAAGAGCGTGACCATGATGGCGCTGATGGGCCTGGTGGCCTACCCCGGCCGCGTGACAGCGGACAAGCTGGTATTTGATGGCCACCACCTGCAGGCCCTGTCGCCGCGCGAACGCAGCCGCCTCACCGGCAAGGACCTGGCGATGATCTTCCAGGATCCGACCACCAGCCTCAACCCCTGCTTCACCATCGGCTTCCAGCTCGCCGAAACCTTGCAACTGCACCTGGGCATGGACGGCAAGGCAGCGCGCAAACGTTCCATCGAACTGCTGGAACAGGTGGGCATCCCCGCGCCGGAAAGCCGCCTCAAGGCGTATCCGCACCAGATGTCGGGTGGCATGAACCAGCGCGTGATGATCGCCATGGCCATCGCCTGCAATCCCAAGCTGCTGATCGCTGACGAGCCGACCACGGCGCTTGACGTCACCATCCAGGCGCAAATCCTCGACCTGCTGCGCTCGCTGCAGAAAGAGCGTGGCATGGCGCTGGTGCTGATCACCCACAACATGGGCGTGGTCTCGCAGATGGCGCAACGTATCGCCGTTATGTACGCAGGCCAGATCATGGAGGAGCAGCGTACCGACTCGCTGTTCGCCGCGCCACGCCACCCCTACACCGAAGCGTTGATGGCGGCCATGCCCGAACGCAGCGACGGACATTCCCGCCTGGCCACGATTCCCGGCATGGTGCCGGGCATGTATGACCGCCCGCAGGGTTGCCTGTTTGCGCCGCGTTGCACCTATGTTCAGGAACGCTGTGTGCGCGAACGCCCGGAACTTGACTCCCAGGTGCAAGGCATGGTGCGCTGTCACTTCCCGCTGACGCACGGCGTGCGCGTCGAGGCCACGGCATGACGGTCGCCAACGCGCCAGTGGTGGTGGCAAAGGATTTGCGGCAGGTCTACAGGATCAGCCGCGGGTTCCTGCGCGAGAGCGCCAGCCTGCAGGCCGTGGGTGGCGTGTCGTTCGAAGTGCAGGCTGGCAAGACGTTGGCGGTGGTGGGCGAGTCGGGCTGTGGCAAGTCCACCCTGGCGCGCATGGTGGCGCTGATCGAGCTGCCCAGCGCTGGCGAACTGCGCCTGGGCGGCGTGGATGTCCTGGCGGCCACAGCTGCGCAACGCCAGGGCTTGCGCCGCGTCGTGCAGCTGGTGTTCCAGAACCCGTATGGCTCGCTCAATCCGCGCAAGAAGATTGGCGCCATCCTGGAGGCGCCGCTCGAGATCAACACCGACCTGGGCCCGGCCCAGCGCATGGAAAAGGCGCGCAGCATGCTGGCCCTGGTAGGCCTGCGCCCGGAGCACTACGACCGTTACCCGCACATGTTCTCCGGCGGGCAGCGCCAGCGCATCGCGATCGCGCGTGCGCTCATGCTCAACCCGGCGCTGCTGGTGGCCGACGAACCTGTGTCGGCGCTGGACGTATCGATCCAGGCGCAGGTGCTCAATCTGCTGGCTGACCTGCAGAAGGACCTCGGCTTGGCTTACCTGTTCATCTCGCACGACCTGGGGGTGGTGCGCCACATTGCCCACGACGTACTCGTGATGTACCTGGGGCACGCGGTCGAACAGGGCGCGAAGGAGACCATCTTCCAGCGCCCGCTGCATCCCTATACCCAGGCACTGCTGGCGTCCACACCCGGCATCGTCGGCAGCGGCGCCGCGGTCGAGCGCACACCGCTCAAGGGCGAACTGCCCTCGCCGCTCGACCCGCCGGGCGGCTGTGTTTTTTCCACGCGTTGTCCGCATGTCTTGGAGCGCTGTCGCGCCGAACGGCCGGCACTGCGCGTCGTCGACACGCGCCAGGTGGCCTGCCACCTG
>JANNDB010000483.1:0-2235 GCA_031387285.1 Betaproteobacteria bacterium
CGAACTTCAGGTCTTCCAGCGTCTGCGGCTTGCCCGCCAGCGCCGGGTTCCAGCCGGCCTTGCCCACCGCCTCGCGCGAGCGCACAAAACCCTCCAGGCGGGTGTCGTCACGCAGAAAGTGCGTGTGCATGTCCATGATGAACTGGCCCTTGAGCGCGGCGGCGCGCGCATTGGCCAGTTCCGGCGTCTGTGCCTCCGCCCGGCTCACGCCGAACAGCGGGCCGTAGGTGTCATTCATCGCCACAAAAGCCGCCGCCATGCCCGCGGCCCCCTGGAAGAAGCGCCGCCGCGAGACGCCCTGCTTGCGCGCCAGTTCCGTCCCCAGCTGCATGGCACGCGCCTGGAACTCGCGCTGCTTCGCACTTTGCGCCGCGGGCAGGAACTCGTCGCTGGAAACGCATTGGGTCGGGATCGGGCAGCGAAAGCGCGTGCGCTCTGCCGGCATGAGTCTGTCGATATCTTCGGGCGATAACATGGCAAGCTCCAGCGAATGTGCCGGATCAGTCTACGCCTTCCCGCGCGGGCTTGCCAACCCCCGGTGACCGGTCGCGCGGGACCCTTCCATCGAAAGCGCCGTGCATGCCAAGCCATATCGAATCCGAAATCCGCGGCCATGCCGGCCGGATCACCCTGAACCGCCCGCGCGCGCTCAACGCGCTGTCACTGCCTATGATCCGTGCCATCACCGCGGCGCTGCTGGCGTGGCGCGATGATCCTGCAGTCCGGGTCGTTGCGCTGCGTGGCACGCGGCGCGACAGCACGACGGGCGAGGAAGCACCTTTCGGCGCCTTCTGTGCGGGCGGCGACATCCGCTTCTTTCACCAGGCCGCTCTTGCCGGAAATCCGGAACTGGAAGACTTCTTCACGGAAGAGTACCGGCTCAACCACCTGGTGCATAGCTACCCCAAACCGCTGGTGGTGTTCATGGACGGCATCGTGATGGGTGGCGGGATGGGCATCGCACAAGGTGCCAGTGTGCGCGTGGCGACCGAGCGCACCCGGCTGGCGATGCCCGAGACCCTGATCGGCTTGTTCCCCGACGTGGGCGGCGGATTCTTCCTGAGCCGCTGCCCCGGCCATCTGGGCGAATACCTTGCCCTCACCGGGCATGTGCTGGACGGCGCGCAGGCAGTGGCCGCCTCCCTGGCGGATTGTGTGGTCCCCTCCAGCGCGCTTGGTGGTCTCTGGGACGCTCTTGCCACCCGCGACTGGGCAGGCCTGGCCACAGTCAAAGCCTGGGTCCAGGGGCACGCCGCGGGCGGCACGTCGAAAGGCACCGCCGTACCCGCCGACAGCGTCGAGCGCTTCTTCGGCCTGGCCAGCATCGGCGCCATCGTGCGCGCGCTGGAGGCCGCCGCGCCGAGCGACGCCTGGGCGCAGGCCACAGCTGCCGCACTGCGCCAGCGCAGTCCGCTCATGCTGCATGTGACGCTGGAACAGGTGCGCCGCGCCCGCGCCATGGACCTGGCAGCCGACCTGCGCATGGAGCGCGACCTGGTACGCCACAGCTTTCACCCCGTGCATCTGCAGCGCAGCGGCGCGGCCACCGAGACAGTGGAAGGCATCCGGGCACTTGCGGTGGACAAGGACCATGCGCCCCGCTGGAACCCGGCGCGCATAGAAGACGTCACGCCGGCCATGGTCGAACCATTTTTCGCCAGCCCCTGGCCGGCACACGCCCACCCGCTGCGTGATCTTTGTTGACGCCGTACACCGGCGAATTGTGTAAAGTCCCCGCATGGCCAGCTGGAAGCACCGCATCAACCTCGTCACCCGGCGTGGGCTGGTCTATTCACTCATCCTGTGCATGGTGATCCTGTTTTTTGGCGGGGTCGGGTTCTGGCTCATCGAGCCGCACGCCCGCACGCTCGAAGACGGGCTGTGGCTCGCCTTTACCACAGCCGCGACAGTGGGTTATGGCGACATGATTCCCAGCACGCACTACTCGCGCATGTTCGCCGTGGTCGTGGTGCTGATGGGGCTGGCGGTGCTGTCGCTCGTCACCGCCTCGGTGGCTGCGTTGTTCGTCGTGACAGAAGATCGGCAGATCGAGCGCGACCTGATGCGGGAGATCGGCCATCTGCGCGCGCAGGTACATGCCCTGAGCGCCGACCTGCGCGCGCTGCGCGTCGAAGCACAGGGCAGGTCAGACCCGGACAGATCACGCTGAGGCGGGCATCCGCGCCAGTGCGGCTTCCAGGTTCCTGGTGTTGACCGTGATCTTCAGGCGCTCGG
>JANNDB010000485.1:0-4193 GCA_031387285.1 Betaproteobacteria bacterium
CCGCTCGGCCGCCAGTTGCTTCTCGGCGGCTGCCGCCGCATTGCGCCGGGCCGGACAGTCGGTGACCCGTCCGATTTCTACGGCCAGGCTCACCGCATGACCGGCGGACGTCAGCGCGCCGGCCAGCCGCTCGCGGTTGCCCTGCTGGTTCAGCGATTCGCGCTCCACACGCAGCAACCACTGATCCGTGTCGCGTGCGACCAGTTGGGATTGCAGCGCCAGTTCGCGCACCATGGCCGTGATGGCTTCGGCTGCCACCAGATCCGTCACGGTGGCATGCCAGAAGCTGCCCTCTTCGGTGGGAATCAATACGGCCGGCACCGCCGCCGCGCGCGCCGCCATGTCTGCCCGTGAATCCGCCTGTACGCGCACCGGCACCGCAACCACGTCTGCGGGGGGCGGGCTGACGCGGCGCCCGCTGGGCAGGACGCGCGGTCCGCTCGCGGTGGTTCCCGGTTCGGCGTGCGGATTGTCCAGCACCGCGAGGACCTGTCCAGACGGCGCTTCGGGAGGCGCAGCCTGTTCTGCCACAGCTGTGGCCCCGGTGATATCGGGCCCAGGTGCAGGTGCTGCCTCACGCGGCGCGGCAGCCACATCCCGCGCCGCCGCCGGGCGCGCCTCAATCAGAGTTTTTTTTTCTGCCGCAGCCATTTGCGCGGCGGGCGGCTTGAACGCCAGCAGGCGCAAAAGCACCATGGTCAGACCAGCATATTCATCAGGTGCCAGACCCAGCTCGGCACGGCCTTGCAGGCACATGCTGTAGAGAAGCTGCGTCTCGTCAGGCGGCATTGCAGCCGCCAGGCGCGCCAGCGTCGCGGCATCCGGATCGCTGTCGTCACCGGAATCGGGTACGGCCTGCAACACGGCCATGCGCTGCAACATGCCCGACATCTCTTCCAGCGCCGAGGCCGCGTTCAGGCCGTTGACGCGCAATTGGTCCACGGTTTCAATGACGGACTTGCCGTCAGCTGCCGCCAGGGCATCGATGAGGCGCACCACGTGGCTTCTGTCCACGCTGCCCAGCATCTGCATCACCGTGGGCTCTTCCAGCCGCCCGGCCCCGAAAGCAATCGCCTGGTCGGTCAGCGAGAGCGCATCGCGCATGGAGCCGCGCGCCGCGCGCGCCAACAACCGCAGCGAGGGCAGGTCGGCAGATACGCCTTCATCATGCAGGACCCGCTCCAGATGCTCACGCACCGTCTGCGGTGCCATCGGTCTCAGGTTGAACTGCAGGCACCGCGACAACACCGTCACCGGCACCTTCTGCGGATCGGTGGTGGCCAGCACGAACTTGAGGTACTCGGGCGGCTCTTCCAGAGTCTTGAGCATGGCATTGAAGGCATGCCCGGTGAGCATGTGCACCTCGTCCACCATGAACACCTTGAAGCGCCCCTGCACCGGTTTGTAGACGGCCTGCTCGAGCAGGGTCTGCACATCGTCGACACCCCGATTGGACGCCGCGTCGAGTTCGGTGTAGTCGATGAAGCGGCCCGCGTCGATGTCCATGCAGGCCTGGCACACACCACAAGGCCGGGAGGTGATGCCGCCCTGCCCGTCCGCCCCCACGCAGTTGAGCGACTTCGCCAGGATGCGCGACACCGTGGTCTTGCCCACGCCGCGGGTGCCGGTAAACAGATAGGCGTGGTGCAGGCGCTGCGAATCCAGCGCGTTGGTCAACGCCCGCACCACGTGCTCCTGCCCGACCAGCTCCGCAAAATTGCGCGGACGGTACTTGCGGGCGAGCACGAGATACGACATGCGTTGATTCTAGGAGGAGGCAGACGGCCATTGGATTGGCGACTCACCAGTACAATCAGCACCGACGGGCCTTCCCGCATGGTGAAGCGGCCAACCGGGTCAGGTGGGGAACCAAGCAGCCCTAACTGTGAAGCCAGTGCCGGGGTCAAGGCTCGTCAACTAATCTGCGAATGTTGTTTCGCGACAATAGCTTACGGATGTAGGCCGGTTGAAAACGCTTCCATTCGGTGATCTGGCTGGGACGCTCCTCGAACTGCTTGCACAGCTCGGCCATCGCCTTGTCTTCGCGCAATGCGGCCAGGGCCACCCGGGCCTTGAACACGGGTGTATGCGTGCGCCGGATGCGCTGCGATGATTTCTTCACCATCAAAAACTCCTTCTCGCAAGACCATTTTCGGTCCAGATTTACGCCCGGAGTTTCCACTTGTCGCGCTGTTCAAACTTGCGGAGCCACTTCTACACGCGGTCTGATTACTTCTTCAATATTCCCCCAGCCGAAGACTCTGCGCTTGACATTACATCGTCGTGAAAGTTCAATGACGGAGCGTCAAGGACTGGCAATGAGGTGCAACATGATCACCAAGGAAGAGGCGAGACGTCGCGTTGCAGCGCGGGAATGCTACAAGACACGCGATGGAGACGAAATCATCATCATCGATGAGTTGACCATCGAGAAACCATGGGGATGGGTCTTCATCTACAACTCGCGAAAGGCTTGGGAAACCCAGGATCCTAAATATGGACTTTCTGGCAACGGTCCTTATCTTGTCGAGCGAGAGACAGGGAAGCTGATGCAAGCAGGCACCTCGTTTGGGCTTGAAACTTATATCAGCAACTATGAACAGACCGGTGACCCTAACGCTAACCGACCGCCATAACGAGATGTTGATCACGCAGCGCGAAGATACCAGACCGCGTTCCCTGAAACTAGAGTGTCGCCCACGGGAGCACGGGGCTGGCGAATCGGTCACGCGGTTCTGGAAGGCAGGGAACGTGGACGACCAGAAAGTGCCGGCGCCGCAGGGGCTGGACATGAGCAAATGGCGGGGGAAGGCGCGCGAGGAAGTTCGCATTTCACTTGCGGCCAATTGACAACAAAGTGGGCGGGTAAACTCCGCCCAATCCTGTGGCACATCCATGTATCACGTGAGACGATTTTTGAACGCGGCCAACCGGGTCAGGTGGGGAACCAAGCAGCCCTAACTGTGGAGCCAGTGCCGGGGTCAAGGCTCGTCAACTCCCCTCTCCTTCAAGCGCGGCAGCCGTTTGGCGCGGCAATGGGCAAAAAATGCCTATAGACCGTGCCGCACTACAGCCACCACCGCCGCAATCGCCGCGCCGACCAGGGCTATGCGCAACCAGGGGCTGGTCGACGCACTGTCGCGGGAACGCCCGGAGTGCCCTTGCGAATGCAATGGAGCAGGCACCGTGTGCATGGGATCGAGGCGGGAAGGAATGGTCGAATCGTTGCTCATGGCATGGTCCTGCTGAACATGTCGGGTGAATCGGAACGCAGGAACATTATCACCTGAGGCAGTAGGGCCAAAGCCATGGGCACGCGGGAAAACATCACAGATTGCCCGCGGCGATTGCATGGCGCGCAGCTATCGCTGCGCCAACCAGGCAACTGCCCCCGAACCGGCAACGCGTCCGCTGGCCAGGCAGGCTGTCAACAAATAGCCCCCGGTGGGAGCTTCCCAATCGAGCATTTCGCCCGCGCAGAAAACGCCGGGCATGGCAGACAGCATCAGATGCGCATCCATGGATTGCAGGCTGACGCCCCCTGCCGTGCTGATGGCTTCGGCGATCGGCCGGGTCGCGTCCACGCTGATCGGCGCGGCCTTGATGGCAGAGGCCAGTCGCCGGGGATCGGCGACGGCCTCGCGCTCCAGCACCTCATGCAGCAGCGCGGACTTGATGCCATCGAGTCCGAGGCGGCTTTTCAAATGGCTGCCAAGGGAACGCGCGCCACGCGGATGGCTGACGTGGCTCCACACCGCCTGCGCGTCCATGGCGGGAAGCAGATCGACATGGAACGTGGCACTGCCGTGCGCGGCCACTGCGTCGCGCAGTGGTGCCGAAACGGCATACACCAGGCTGCCCTCGACACCGGTGGAGGTCGCAACGAACTCGCCCTTGCGCGAGAACACGGTGCCATCAGCTGCCTCAAAACGGATGGCCACCGACTTGAAGGGAACGCCGGCAAAACGCCCGGCGAAGTACGGTGACCATCCGCCGCGTACATCAAAGCCGCAATTGGCCGGCCGCAGCGGACTGATTGCCACGCCGCGCTCCCGCAATGGCGCGACCCAGGCACCGTCAGAACCCAGCCGTGGCCAGCTCGCTCCGCCCAAGGCCAGCACGACGACATCGGCACTGGCGCACACCGGGCCGTTCGGCGTGGCGAATTCCAGTTGCCGGCGCACATCGGCGGG
>JANNDB010000524.1:0-2376 GCA_031387285.1 Betaproteobacteria bacterium
CGATCAGGCGCCGCAGGGCTGGATAGTCAACGCTGCCGTCCTCGTGCATCGGGGTCACGAGCGCCACGATGCTGCCGGTAATTGGGGTCATAGCCGCAGGTAGAAACGGTAATCCTGCATTCTACCCAGCGGCCTCACCGCCGCGATGCGCTGGACGTATCGCGCTGGCTCCGGCTCGAATCCGTCTTCATAGGCCACGATGTGCAGCCCGGCGCACCGTTGCAGCAACTCGCCTGGCTGCAGCAGAAAATCAGGCCGCGATGGCTTGCCGACTGTTTCGTTACCAGATGCAAAGGTTTCGTAGATCAGCACGCCGCCGGGCGCCAGGCTGGCCAGTATGTGGGGCCACAGGGGGCGCCAGAGGTAGTTGGTGACAAGCACTGCCGCGAACTGGCGCTCCCGTCCGGCCTGCATGAGCGGCCAGTCGGCGCCCTCCAGATCGGCTGTCACGCGGTCTATGCGTCCGTCCTGCGCCAGATCGGCCAGGGATTCGAGTGCCTCGGCCGAGCGGTCCACGGCGGTGATCGGATGGCCGCGACTGGCAAACCAGCGCGCATGACGTCCCCGGCCACAGGCCAGGTCGAGCACGGTGGCGCCCGGTGCCACCAGATGAGACCAGCGTCGCACCCACTCGGAAATGTTCTTCATGGACCGATTGTCGATCGACCAAATGCTGTATAAAAAACCATATGTTTTGTGCCCGCCGATTACAATGCCGCTCATGGCAGCTAAATCGCCCGCGCAATACACCGAAAGTTCGATCCGCGTGCTCAAGGGCCTGGAGCCGGTCAAGCAGCGCCCGGGCATGTACACCCGTACCGACAACCCCCTGCATGTGCTGCAGGAGGTGGTCGACAACGCGGCCGACGAGGCCCTGGCCGGTCACGGCAGGAAAATCAAGGTCGTGCTGCACGCCGACGGCTCGGTCAGCGTGGAAGACGATGGGCGCGGCATTCCGTTCGGCATGCACCCGGAAGAAAACGTACCGGTAATAGAACTGGTATTCACGCGATTGCATGCAGGCGGCAAGTTCGACAAGGGCAGCGGCGGCGCCTACAGTTTCTCGGGTGGCCTGCATGGTGTCGGTGTGAGCGTCACGAACGCCCTGGCCAAGCGGCTGGAAGTCGTCTCGTACCGCGAAGGCAAGGTGGCCCGGCTGGTATTTGCCGCCGGAGACGTCGCTGAAGCCCTGCAACTGCGCGAGGCCGGCGACGGCGAGCGCCGCTCCGGTACGGTTGTGCGGGTATGGCCCGACCCCAAGTACTTCGAGACCGCCGTATTGCCCATGGCCGATCTGGTGCACCTGCTGCGCAGCAAGGCGGTACTGATGCCCGGCGTCACGGTGACGCTGACCCACGAAAAGACGCGTGAAACCCAGACCTGGCTGTACAAGGGGGGCCTGCGCGACTACCTCGGCCAGACACTGGGCGCCGATCCGGTGATTCCGATGTTCGAGGAGGCGGGCTTCGCGGACGCCGCCCACGAGAGCTTTGCCGAAGGGGAGGGTGCCCAGTGGTGCGTGGCGTTCACCGAAGACGGCGTGCCGGTGCGGGAGAGTTACGTCAACCTCATCCCCACCAGCGCCGGTGGCACCCATGAGAGCGGCTTGCGCGACGGCCTGTTCAACGCGGTCAAGGGCTTCATTGAATTGCATTCGCTGTTGCCCAAGGGGGTCAAGCTGTTGCCCGAAGACGTGTTCGCCCGCGCCAGCTACGTGTTGTCTGCCAAGGTGCTCGATCCGCAATTCCAGGGGCAGATCAAGGAGCGTCTCAATTCAAGGGATGCGGTGCGCCTGGTTTCCAGCTTCGTTCGTCCCGCACTCGAGTTGTGGCTCAACCAGCATGTGGAATATGGCAAGAAGCTCGCCGAACTCGCAATCCGGGCCGCGCAGACACGCCAGAAGGCTGGCCAGAAAGTCGAGAAGCGCAAGGGGTCGGGTGTGGCCGTGTTGCCCGGCAAGCTTACCGACTGTGAAAGCCGCGACATCGCCCACAACGAGGTGTTTCTGGTCGAAGGCGACTCGGCCGGCGGCAGCGCCAAGATGGGCCGCGACAAGGAGTCCCAGGCCATATTGCCGCTGCGTGGCAAGGTGCTCAACACCTGGGAGGTGGAACGCGACCGCCTGTTTGCCAATACCGAGATTCATGACATTGCCGTTGCCATTGGCGTCGATCCGCACGGGCCTCAGGACAACGTTGACCTCTCCGGTCTGCGCTACGGCAAGATCTGCATCCTGAGCGATGCCGACGTGGACGGCTCCCACATTCAGGTGCTGCTGCTCACGCTGTTTTTCCGGCACTTCCCCAAACTCATAGCAACCGGGCATATTTATGTGGCGCGCCCGCCGCTGTTCCGGGTGGATGCGCCGGCCCGCGG
>JANNDB010000546.1:0-3916 GCA_031387285.1 Betaproteobacteria bacterium
ATCCGGCTCGAGTCCTGCCAGTACGTAGGCGCGCGCTGGATCACCGCCGATACGCCCCAGGAGCTGCGCGCCTTCACCGACGCCTATCCCATGCGCATGGCGCTGGACGCCGCCGAGGCGCTGGCCTACCTGACCACATCCCCATACGACGTGCGGCTGGCGCAGGAGCGATTCCCGAAAATCCATTTCCATCCGCTGCGCGAGCACGCCGGCCTTGCGCTGCAGAACGCTGGCTAGGCGCGCCGCGGCAGCGAAACACCATGCCGGCGAGCGCCATGCGCCCCTTGTCCCGATGGCCACTGGCCGCCCGGCGCACTATTGCGGGCGTCTTCACCGACATTGACGACACGCTCACAACAGAGGGCGCCATTACGCCGCAGGCACTCTTCGCGCTCGGTCAGCTGAAAGCCGCGGGTTACCCGGTCATCGCCATCACGGGTCGACCCGTCGGCTGGAGCCGGCCCTTCGCAGCGAACTGGCCGGTGGACTGCATCGTCGCCGAGAACGGCTCGGTCGCGCTGCTGCGCCAGCAGACGGGCGTCCAGCGCCTGTACCTGCAGGATGCGGCGACGCGGGCGCACAACTACCGGCGCATGCAGGCAGTGGCGCAGCGCATCCTGCGCGAGGTGGCGGGCGCCACGCTCGCGCAGGACTCCGCCGGGCGCGAGACCGATATCGCGATCGACCACAGCGAGTTCGCGCAGCTGCCGCAGGCAGCTATCCGCAAGGCGGTATCCATCATGCGTTCCGAGGGCATGAACGCCACCGTCAGCAGCATCCATATCAATGGCTGGTACGGCGCGCACAACAAGCTTGTAGGCGCGCAATGGATCACCGGGCAGCTGTTCGGGCGCCGGTTGCAGGATGAAATGAACCAATGGGTGAGCGTTGGCGACTCCACCAATGACCAGCGGATGTTCGCCGCGTTCGCCAATTCCGTGGCAGTCGCCAATGTGCGCCGCTTCCTGCCGGCGCTGACCAGCCTGCCGCGCTATGTCACGCCCAGCGAGCGCGGCACCGGATTTGCCGAAGTGGCGACGGCGCTGCTCGCCACACGCCGCGCCTGAGCATGGCCGCCAACGAAGGCCGGCTCGGCCTGGTCGCCATCTTCGCGTCCACCTTCCTCGAACTGGTGGGTTATTTCATGCTGCTGCCGCTGTTGCTGCTGCGCATGAAAGGCGCCGACGTATCCACCACCGTGGCCGGGCTGTTCGCCGCCACGGGCTGGGCGGGCATATTCCTGTTCACGCCGTTTGCGTCCTGGGTTGCGCAACGATTGGGGCGCCGCCCCGCCCTGTGGCTGGCCGCCGCGATTCCAGCCTTCGCCTCGCTCGGCTTCGCCTTCACGGATAACCTGGCGGCGTGGTTCGCGCTGGAACTGCTGGCGGGCGCCGCGTCCGGCCTGCGCTGGGTGATGGCGGAAGCGGTGGTGGCGGAGTTTTCGGCTCCGGGCCGGCGCGGGCGCAACATTGGCCTGTTCGAAACCATGGTCGGCACCACCTTCATCCTGGGCCCGGCCCTGCTGGTCTGGATTGGTCCGATGGAGCAGGCGGCATTCTGGGCCTGCACTGCGCTGATGGCTGGAGGCCTGGTCTGGAGCATGCTGATTCCTCCGCTGCCCGCGACCACCGATCACCAAGCGGCGGTCGGTGCGCGTGGAGTCTGGCGCGCCTTGCTGGCGCATCCCGTCATCATGCTGGCGGGTTTTGTCGGCGGCTTCTTCGAATCAGGCGTCACCTCCATCCTGCCGCTGTACGGGCTCACGCTGGGCCTGGACGCGGCACGTTCTGCCTTGCTGGTATCGGCCAGCGGCCTGGGCAGCGCGCTCATGATGCTGCCCGCCGGCATGCTGGCCGACCGCTGGACCGACCAGGCACGCGGGCGGCGCACCATGATGGTCATCGTGGCTTTTGTGACGCTGCTGGCAACCTGCATCGTTCCGCTGGTGATCCAGGTCGACTGGCTGGCATGGCCCATCGTCTTCCTCTGGGGTGGCGCCGGCGGCAGCCTGTACACACTGGCCATGATCGACGTCGGCTCGCGTGAACAGGGCATCACACTGGTCAACAGCACGGCAGTCCTGGTGCTCACCTACACACTGGGCAGCATGAGCGCCTCGGCCAGTTCGGGCGCGCTGCTGCAGTGGTCACCGACGCTGGGGTTTCCGATGATGCTGGGCGTCGTCGCGCTGGTGGGCTGGATCGCCCTGCTGCGCGCGCGGCAACGTTTCTGACGAATAACCTCGTGCTGGCGCAATGCTGGCACGGCCAAACAAGCGCCCGCACTACAACATCACATCAGACCGGGCGTTTAGTACACGCTACCCGGCGCCCTCAAACCCCTCCAGCACATTCACCGCATTCACCGCCAGCGCGTCCACCGCATACCCGCCTTCAAACACAAAGACCGTTGGCAGCTTGGCACCAGCGATGTCCTCGCCTACGCGCAAGAAGTCCTCGCCTTCCAACGTGAACCCCGATATCGGATCGCCAACATACGTATCCAGTCCCAGCGACACCACCAACGCATCGGCGCGAAATGCCGCGATGCGTTGCAGCGCCACCCCCAGCGCCTCGCGCCACACGTTGAACCCAGTGCCCCTGGGCAACGGCAAATTCAGATTGCAGCCCGCACCGGTGCCCTCGCCGGTCTCGTCCGCGTGCCCCAGGAAAAACGGGTACTCGGTCTTCGGGTCGCCGTGGATGCTGGCGAAAAACACGTCGCCGCGCCCATAAAAAATCTGCTGCGTGCCGTTGCCGTGGTGGTAATCCACATCCAGTACGGCCACGCGGGAGCAACCGGCGTCGCGCAGCGCCTGGGCAGCCAGCGCCGCGTTGTTCAGGAAGCAATAACCCCCCATGAAATCGGTTCCGGCATGGTGCCCCGGCGGGCGGCTTAGCGCGAACGCGACACGCGCGCCGGCGCGCACTGCAGCTGCCGCCTCCAGCGCGCAGGCCGCGCCGCGACCGGCGGCGTCCCAGCTTCCAGCGGTGAGCGGCGTTCCGCTATCGAACGCATAACGGCCGAGCCGCGCGGCAAAGTTCGTCGGCAGCACGTCATTGCGCAGGCCGTGATTCGGCCAGACCGAGGGCAGCGCGTCGCGGCCCGCGTTCTCGGGGTCCAGTGCAACCCAGTCGCTCCATGCCGACTGCAGGAAGGCCAGGTAGCGCGGATCGTGCACGCGCGCCAGCGCCTCCATCGTCGGCGCCAGCGCCGGACTGTGCACGGGGCCGAGGCCACGTGCATGGATTCGCGCGAGCACGCCGTCGACGCGGGCGGGCACCTCATGGCACGGCACCATGCGGCCGCGAAACATTTCTTCGCGCCCGTGGTGGGTGTGGTGGATGGCGTTGAAGTAAGTAATCATGGCGTGGTCACAAGGCGGCTGCAACAGCGTGATTTCACCATGGCCGCCACAATGTCTGCCACCTTGGTGACAAGGGTTTGTACGGTAGGGCGCCATCGGGTTCGCTGTCTATCATCGCTGACCGCATGAACTCGCACACCCTCGCACGACCGGCAGCACCGGCTATTTCGCAATGACTGCGACCACCAACGCGTTGCTCAGCGTGCGCGCGGTGTCCGTGCGCTTTGGTGGCATCGTCGCGCTCGACGGCGTGAGCCTGGATGTCACCGCCGGCACCATCTGCGGCCTGATCGGCCCGAACGGAGCAGGCAAGACCACGCTTTTCAATTGCATGAGCCGGCTCTACAACTACCAGTCCGGCGACATCCTGTTCGATGGCCAGTCCATCACGAATACGCCGACCCACAGGATTTCCGGCCTCGGGATGGGCCGCACCTTCCAGAACCTCGCCATGTTTGCCACCATGTCGGTGCGCGAGAACATCATGGTTGGCGCCCACGCGCGCTCTTCGAGCGGATTCATATCCAGCGCGCTGCGCCTGCCGCGCGT
>JANNDB010000558.1:0-1939 GCA_031387285.1 Betaproteobacteria bacterium
TGGCGCGAGTTGCTCGAAGGCGACCCGACCAAGAGCCGTATCTACAAGGACATGGGCGCGGGGGTCGCGACGGCCGGAATCGAGTACTACCTGCCGCTGTTTTTCGAGGACACTGCCAGCGTTTTCGACTACCTGGGTGCAAATGCCACGGTAGTTCTGCATGGCGACCTGGAAGCCGCTTTTGCGCATTTCTGGCAAGACACCAAAGACCGCTACCGGCTGGTGCAGGGGGACCCCGAACGGCCAGCGCTTGCGCCCGCTGCGCTGTTCCTGAGCGCCGAGCAGTTCTATGGCAGCGCGAACGCCTACCCGCAAATTGCGCTGCGCCCCTCTGTCAGCGGCGATGCCAATGCCCACCAGAACCAGTGGTCTGCCTTGCCGCCCCTGACTGCGGTGCGTGGTGCAGAAGACCCGCTGGCGCGCCTCAAGCAGCATGTGCAGGAGACCCGGCAGCGGGTATTGATCGTCGCCGAGAGCGCCGGGCGACGCGAGAGCCTGCTCGATTTCCTGCGCGCCAGCGGCCTGGAGCCGGTGCGCTTTGACAGCCTGCAGGAATTCATCGAGAGCCCAGAAAAGGTCGGCCTGGCCCAGGCCGGGCTGATGCGGGGGTTTGCCGAGCTCGAACTGGGTATCGATTTCGTCACGGAAACCGAACTGTTCGCCGCCACGCCGATGGCGCGGCGCCAGCGCAAGCAGGAGCAGACCAGCGATGTGGAGGCGCTGATCCGCGATCTGAGCGAGCTCAATGTGGGCGATCCTGTGGTGCACAGCGCGCACGGCGTGGGCCGCTACCGCGGTCTGGTCAATCTGGATCTGGGCCAGACCGACGCCACCGGCGCGCCGCTGCTGCAGGAGTTCCTGCACCTCGAATACGCCGACAAGGCAACGCTGTACGTGCCGGTGAGCCAGCTGCAGCTGATCGGGCGCTACACCGGCGTCAGCGCCGACGAGGCGCCGCTGCACAGACTGGGCTCCGGCCAGTGGGAGAAGGCCAAGCGCAAGGCAGCCCAGCAGGTGCGCGACTCGGCCGCCGAACTGCTCAACATCTACGCCCGGCGCGCCCTGCGCGAAGGCCACGCGTTTCGCTACGCGGCGAACGACTACGAGGTTTTCGCCAATGATTTCGGTTTCGAGGAAACCGCCGATCAGCGGGCGGCGATCCACGCCGTCATCCAGGACATGATCAGCCCGCGCCCGATGGACCGCCTGGTGTGTGGTGACGTGGGTTTCGGCAAGACCGAGGTGGCGCTGCGCGCCGCGTTCATCGCCGTGACCGGTGGCAAACAGGTGGCGTTGCTGGCGCCCACCACGCTGCTCGCCGAACAGCATTACCAGACCCTGGTGGACCGTTTCGGCAAGTGGCCGGTGAAAGTCGCCGAGATGAGCCGCTTCCGCTCCGGCCGCGAAATCACGACAGCGCTCAAGGGCCTGGCCGACGGCACCATCGACATCGTGGTCGGCACCCACAAGCTGCTGAGCCAGGACACGAAGTTCAAGAACCTGGGCCTGCTCATCATCGACGAGGAGCACCGCTTCGGGGTGCGCCACAAGGAGGCCATGAAGGCCATGCGCGCCGAGGTCGACGTGCTCACGCTCACTGCCACTCCCATCCCGCGCACGCTGGGCATGGCGCTCGAAGGCCTGCGCGACCTGAGCGTGATCGCCACCGCGCCGCAGCGCCGGCTGGCGATCAAGACGTTTGTCCGCAACGAGGGCAACGGCGTGATCCGCGAGGCCGTGCTGCGCGAGCTGAAGCGTGGCGGCCAGGTGTACTTCCTGCACAACGAGGTGGAAACCATCCAGAACCGGCGCGAGCGTCTGGAAGCCCTGTTGCCCGAAGCCCGCATCGCCGTGGCCCATGGCCAGATGCCCGAGCGCGAGCTAGAGCGAGTCATGCGCGACTTCGTGGCCCAGCGCTACAACCTGCTGCTGTGCTCGA
>JANNDB010000570.1:0-2478 GCA_031387285.1 Betaproteobacteria bacterium
AAGGCTCACTGGTTATTAAGCAGCGAGTGCGAAACGTTCGTCGTTTGCAGTTAGTTTGTTTGAATCTGTTTTACGAGCGCATTCAGCTCGACATGCACCACAGCGATTCCGTACCCACGTCGAAACCAATGCAGCCCCTCAGCGCGTATTTTAGGCTTTTGGCAAGGAATGCAATAGCGCCAGCGGTGAATCGATGATCGCGTCGGCGCCCCAGCCCTGCGGGTCGGCGTTTACCCCGAGGTAGCCGTAACCGGCGGCCACGGTCGCCATGCGTGCAGCGCGGCCGGCGATGACGTCGCGCTCGTCGTCTCCCACATACACACAGTGCCCAGGGTCGACGCTGATCCGGCGTGCAGCCTCCAGCAACGGCGCTGGATGCGGCTTGGTATGCGGCGTGGTGTCGCCACTGATGATCGTTGCCGCGCCTTCAAGAAACGCGAATGCGCGCGCCAGCGGAACCGTGTAGCGGGTGGATTTGTTCGTCACCACGCCCCATTGGAGGCCACGGGCCACGAGGTCGCGGAGCAATTCGTCCACTCCATCAAAAGCCTGTGTCCGTTCGGTCAGGCATTGGTCGTAGTTGCTGAAAAACTCTTCCTTGTGGGCTTCGTAGCGGGGGTCGTCAGCCGCCATGCCAAAACCTGCCTGCAGCATGCCGCGCGCGCCCGAGCCTGCCCGATACCGGTACTCTGCAAGCGGCAGCGCCGGAAGGCCGCGGTCAGTCCGCATACGGTTTGTCGCCGCGCCCATGTCGGGCGCGCTGTCGAGCAGGGTGCCATCCAGGTCGAAAAGCACCACCCGAACGGCGCCAAACAACGGCATCACCAACTGGCTCATGTTCCGGCGTCCGGCGGACGGTGGGTGGCTACCAGGTAGTTCACGCTGGCGTCTTCGTCCAGCCAATAGCGTTGCGAGACCGGGTTGTATTGCATCCCGCGCGTCTGCACCGCTTCCAGACCCGCCGCGCGGCAATAACGCGCCAGTTCACTGGGCCGGATGAACTTGTTATACGTATGGGTGCCACGCGGCAGCAGGTTGAGGACGTATTCGGCGCCCAGAATGGCAAACAGGAAGGACTTGGCGTTGCGGTTGATCGTCGAGAAAAAAACCCAGCCGCCCGGACGTACCAGCGTTGCGCATGCTCGCACGATGGAGGCCGGGTCTGGCACGTGCTCAAGCATCTCCATGCAGGTAACCACGTCAAAGCTGGCCGGCTGCTCCAGGGCAAGCGCTTCGGCGCTCACCTCGCGGTAGGTCACGTTGGGCGTCTGCGCCTCCAGCGCGTGCAGTTGCGCCACGCGCAGCGGCTTGGTTGCAAGGTCGATGCCCAATACGGTGGCGCCCTTGCGCGCCATGGCGTCAGCCAGGATGCCGCCGCCGCAGCCGACATCGAGTACCTGTTTGCCGCCCGGCGCGCATAAGCCGCTGATCCAGCCCAGGCGCAGGGGATTGATCTGGTGCAGCGGCCGGAATTCACTCTCGGGATCCCACCAGCGGTGCGCGAGTTCGGAGAATTTGGCCAGTTCAGCCGGGTCGAAATTGGAAGGGTTTGACATCAGCGGATTATCGACAAACGGGACGAGACCCGAGAGCCGCCACGGCATACCAGTTCCGGAAACAAAAAACCCCGCCGAAGCGGGGTTTTGCGATTCGGCGCAGGGCCGATTACTTGTTGGCGCGGGTACCGACCACTTCGATTTCCACGCGGCGGTTCTTGGCGCGACCTTCGCTGGTCTTGTTGTCAGCGACCGGCTGCTTCTCGCCTTTGCCTTCGGTGTAGACCCGGTTCTTCTCGATGCCCTTGGACACGAGATAGGCCTTGACGGCTTCCGAGCGCTTCACCGACAGCGTCTGGTTGTACGCATCACTTCCGACTGAGTCTGTGTGGCCGACTGCAATCACGACTTCCAGGTTGATGCCCTTTACCTTGCCGACCAGATCGTCCAGCTTGGCCTTGCCTTCAGGCTTGAGCACCGATTTATCGAAGTCGAAGAATGCGTCAGCGGCGTAGGTTACCTTGGTGGCGGCTGGCGGCTGGGGAGCAGGTGCGGGAGCGGGGGCAGGTGCAGGAGCAGGTGCGGGAGCGGCAACGGGGGCCGGAGCGGGCGCGGGAGCAGGAGCGGGCGCTGGCGCAGGAGCGGCGGCGACCGGAGCGGGACGCGGGGCCACGATGGCACCATCACAACCCACCGCAGCGGTCGCGGGAGTCCAGAAGCTATCGCGCCAGCACAGTTCGTTGGTACCGTTTTTCCAGACCAATTCGGAGTTGCCATTGCGCCAGTTGTCGATGGACTGGGCGCCAGCAGCCGTGGCAAGTGCTGCAGTTGCATACTGCTTGGCCACTTTATTCTAATTCTTAATGGTTCTCCTCTGTGAGTCATTGGCGCAGACAGGCCTGGGAGTGTTGAAAGCCCCCGGTGACCACCACCCAAGGCATGCTCTGAATTGTGCCATATGCCAGACCGGCGGCAAGGTAAA
>JANNDB010000584.1:0-10291 GCA_031387285.1 Betaproteobacteria bacterium
TCGGTACGCAGATGCCTACTGCGCAGCGCCCAGCGCGACGGCGCGTTCGCGGGAAACGGCCAGGGCTGCGGCGTCGGGTCTGGACGATGTGTCCCAGCCAGACAGGTGTTGCAGCGCAATGGCGCACAAGGCGTCGATCCATTCCTTCTGGTCGTTCAGGCAGGCAATGGCGTGGAACTCGCGGCCGCCGGCTCCGAGAAAGGCGTCCTTGCCTTCCATGGAAATCTCCTCCAGCGTCTCCAGGCAGTCACTGGCGAAGCCGGGGCACACCACGTCGACCCGTCCCTTGCCTGCGCGCGCCAGCGCGACCAATGTCGGTTCGGTATAGGGCTCGAGCCATTTGGCGCGGCCCAGCCGGGACTGGAAGCTCACGCTGAAATTGCCCTTGGCCAGCCCGAGCCGGTCGGCCAGCAGGCGGGCCGTCTTGTGGCACTGGCAATGGTAGGGATCGCCGAGCTTCAGCGTGCGCTCCGGCACGCCATGGAAACTCATCAGCAGATGGTCGGCCCGCCCGTTGTCCATCCAGTGCTGCCGCACACGCTTGACGAGGGCAGCGACATACAGCGGGTGATCGTGGTATTGGTTGACGAAGCGCAGTTCGGGTATGCGACGGGTCCGCGCCGCCCAGGTGTAGACAGCATCGAACACGCTGGCCGTGCTGGTCGCGGAATATTGCGGATAGGCGGGCAGCACCAGCACACGTGTCACGCCGCGCGCCTTGAGCGCATCCAGCTGCGCCGCGATCGACGGGTTGCCGTAGGTCATGGCAGGGCTCACCAACACATCATGGCCACGTTCGGCCAGCCAGCCCTGCAGCAGCAGCGCCTGTTTAGTGGTCCACACGCGCAGCGGGGAGCCTTCCGGTGTCCAGATGCTCGCGTACTTGGCGGCCGACTTGGCCGGGCGCACCCGCAGCACGATGCCGTGCAGGATCAGCAGCCACAACAGGCGCGGAATCTCCACTACGCGCCGGTCACTGAGAAATTGGGCGAGATAGGGGCGCACGGCGCGCGCTTCGGGCGCGTCGGGCGTACCCAGGTTGCAATACAGGACGGCCGTGCGTTCTGGCTGGCCATGGACAAAGGCGGGCTCCGCGTTGAAGGGGGATTTGAGCATGCGGTATTCTCCCGCAGCATGCTGGACCTTTCCAAAATCAGGGCAATCGGGCTCGACCTGGACGACACCTTGTGGCCGATCTGGCCGACCATCGCGCGCGCCGAAACGCAGTTGCTGCGCTGGCTGGAGCAACACGCACCGCGCACCGCGGCAACGTTTTCCGATCCCACGCACCGGTTGTCGTTGCGGGACGCGGTATTGCGCGCGCAGCCTTCCATCAGCCACGATATGAGCGCCCTGCGCCGCGAAATGATTCGCTCCGGTCTGCGCCACGGCGGCGACGATCCGACCCTGGCGGAGCCGGCATTCGACGTGTTTTTTGCACACCGCATGCGGGTCGACCTGTATGCGGACGCCTTGCCGGCATTGCAGTTTCTGGCTGCCCGCTTTCCGGTGGTTGCCATTTCCAACGGCAATGCGGACGTGGCCCGGGTCGGAATCGGTGAACACTTCCATGCCAGTCTGAGTGCGCACCAGTTTGGCGTGGGTAAGCCGGATGTGCGCATCTTTCATGCTGCTGCCAGTGCCGCCGGCGTACCGCCCGAGGCCGTTCTGCACGTCGGCGACGACCCGCGTCTCGACGTTCTCGGCGCGCTGGATGCGGGCATGCAGACGGTCTGGCTGAACCGGGATGGGCATGCCTGGGAGCACGATCAGCAGCCGCACCTGTCCGTCGCAAGCCTGGACGCGGTATGCGGGCTGTTTGCCTGACGGCTTGACGCCCGGCGCAATGCGATTGTCACGATCGCGCGGCACAATACCGGCTTGCTGCCCGTGTGTGCTGGCTGCGTTGATGGCTCACCCGCACGCCTATCCGAAAAATCCAAACGAAACGCCTATTCATGATCACCCGCAAAGCACTTCTGGCTCTTGGCCTTGTATGGGCCCACTCGATGGCATCGGTTGCCCTGGCGCAGGGCGCTGCCGCCTACCCCGAGCGGCCAGTGAAAATTGTGGTGCCATTCGCCCCGGGCGCCGGTACCGATGCGATGGGCCGGCTTGCCGCGCTGAAATTGGGAGAAATTCTCGGCGGCAGCTTTGTTGTGGAGAACAAGGCCGGAGCCTCCGGTGCTATCGGCACCCAGTTTGTGGCCCAGGCGCCAGCCGACGGTTACACGCTGCTGCTGGTCGCTTCGCCGTTCACCACGGTTGCGGCGTCCCTGCCCAGTGCGGGCTACGACCCGTTGCGCCAGTTCGCGCCTGTGGGGATGATCGCCAGCGGCCCGCTGGTCTGGGCAGCCGCCACAAATCTGCCGGCTTCCAACATGCGTGAGCTGGTGGCCCTTGCCAGAGTCAGGCCGGGTGCGCTGAACTACGGCTCCGCCGGTTCCGGCGGTGTGAACCACCTCGTGCTGGAACTGCTCAAGGCGAAGACGGGAACCTTCATCACCCACATTCCGTACCGGGGTGTGGCGCCCGCCACGATGGACATGCTGGCCGGTCAGGTTCAACTCGTGACGGGAACTATTCCGGCCATGTTGCCCTTTATCAGGGACGGTCGCGTCAAGGCGCTGGCCGTCACCAGCGCCAGGCGCTCGCCTGCTCTGCCCGATGTGCCGAGCATGACCGAGTCGGGCTACTCCGGCATCGATGTGGTGAACTTCTTCGCGCTGGTCGCCCCTGCAGGCACCCCCGCTGCGGTGATTGACCGGCTCAACGGCGCCATCAACCGCATGGTCGTGATGCCCGATGTGGTCGCGCGTTTCAAGGCCGACGCCGTGGAGGCCGCGCCGGGTTCGCCTGCCCTGCTGGGCCACTTCATCGAGGCCGATTACCGCGCCTGGCGCAATGTCGTCAAGACGCAAAACCTGGTAGTTGAGTGATCGCCTGACCGGCGCGTACCGCCCCTTCCAGCGTGGACGGGTAGGGGCCTTCCACATAGTCGGCGCAGGCTGACAGACCGGCGGCGATGGCGGCGTGGGGCCGGCGCAGGCCGGGTATGCAGGCGAACGCGGCCCGTTTCTCGACCACCGTCTTGACGCTCTGCAATTGCAGGCCAAGCGCGCTGTGCGCCTGACGCAGCACCTGCTGCTGTGCCAATTCGTGCTCTTGCGTGCTGGCGCTCACCACAAATGCCAGCAGCCCCGGCGGGCCACCGAGCTGCCCGCGGTCAAATACGAACTGCGCCGGTCCGCTGGCGGCGCGCAGCGCCAGCATGGGGCAGGGCAAACGTGCGCCTTTGGCATAGGCATAGACGGTGGTGATGGCGGTGTGTTGCAAAGCCTGCGCCAGCGCGGTCCAGCGTTGCACGGGTTCGACCAGCGCGCGCTCGGCCCGGGCCAGCGTCGCTTGCAGGATGCGCACCGCATCGGCGGCTGGCGTTGCCAGCACGACTGCGTCGAATGCCTGGTCCGCGACTTGCCACCGGGTGCCATGGCGTGCCAGTGTCTGTATCCGGGTTGCCATGTGCAGATTGGCGCCGCGGTCGACCAGCCAAAGCGCGGCGGCGTCAGGCAGCAGGGAGCCCAGATCGACCCGCGGCAGCAACAGGTTGGAGGCACCCGGCGCCCCGAACAGCGCATCGCGCAACACCCGCAGAAACACGTGGCCACTGGCCTCGGAGCCGCCCAGGTTGAGGGCCGATACACACAGCGGCTCGATCAGCTCCTGCATGACGCGTTCGGTGGCGTGCCGGCACAGTTGCGCGACCGTGGTGGTGTCGTCGCAGGTGAAGCCAGAGGCTTTCCAAACAGTGGCCAGACGCAGCAGTGACCACTTGTCCTGCACGCTCCAGCCGCGCGCACCGAGAATTCCGGCCAGGGCATCCCATGGAGCGCGCCAGCGTGGCAATTGCAGTCCGCCGCCATCCGGGAATCGCAGGACCAGCGGCAGTCGCAGCAGTGCCTGATCGGCGTCGACGCCCACGGTACGCATCAGTTCCAATGTCTGGCTGTAGGCACCGATCAGGATGTGCTGCCCGTTGTCCAAGGTCGCCGGCGAGCCATCGGGCAGTGTGGCGGGCAGGGCGCGGGCACGCCCGCCGATCGAGCGTGAGGCTTCGTAGACGCTGACCTGATGGCCCGCCGAAACCGCGGACACGGCGGCGGCCAGGCCGGACCAGCCGGCGCCCACAACCGCGATCTTCACAGCCGGCCAAGCGCCTGGACGCGCCAGGCCAGCCACAGCTTGCGCAGCGGCGTGAGGCTGACACGCTGGGTCAGCACCGCAAAGTCGTCGCGTTCGATCTCGCGCAGCAGGGTGCGGTAGATGCTGGCCATCATGAGCCCCGGTTTCTGCGCGCGCCGGTCCACCTCGGGCAGCAGTTGCAGCGCCGCGTCGTAAGCGGCGTGCGCACGTGCGGCCTGGAATCCCATCAACGCGGAGAAACGTGCCCGGAAGCTGGCATCGCCATCCCGCTTGAGGATCTCATGGGCCTTGACGCCAAACTGTTGCAACTCGTTCACCGGCAGGTAGATGCGCGAGCGCATCGCATCCTCGCCGACGTCGCGGATGATGTTCGTCAACTGCAGCGCCAGTCCGAGCTGGTGCGCGTATTGCGTGGTCTGGGACTGGGTCTGGCCAAAGATATTGGCGGCCACTTCGCCGACCACTCCGGCCACCAGATGGCAATAGCTTTGCAGCCCCGCGTAGTCGAGGTAGCGGGTTTGCTCCAGGTCCATCATGCAACCATCCACCACCGCCAGCAGGTGCCGGCCCTCGATCCGGTAGTCGGCCGCCAATGGCATCAGCGCACGCATCACCGGGTGGCTGGGCTGCCCGTTGAACGACTGCGCGATCTCGCTACGCCACCAGGCCAGCTTGGTCGCCGCCACGCCGGGGTCCACCATCTCGTCGACGACGTCGTCCACTTCCCGGCAAAAGGCGTAAAAGGCGGTGATGGCGGCACGCCGCGGCCTGGGCAGGAACAGAAAGGCGTAATAGAAGCTGCTGCCCGAGCTGGCGGCCTTTTGCTGCACGTATTCCTGCGGTGTCATGGCGTGGCAAATTGTCCGCAAAGCGCGCGCCAAACCAGCAGAACGGCGTCCCCACGGCCCAGGCGCGGGCGGTTGCTCCAGGTCGCGTAGTCCATCGCGCGCATTTTCTCCAGGACACGCAGGCCGCCCAGAATCACCAGGCGCAACTCCCAGCCAGAGCGCCCCGGAATGCGCCGCGCCAACGGTGCGCCGCGCAGCATGAGCTGGCGCGCACTTTGTGCGTAAGCGGCGACCATTCGCTGCGCCGCGTGTACGTTGCTGCCGTCGCGCAGCGCGGTCTCAGTCAGGCCATGCTGCTGCATGGCCTGCACGCTGGGATACCAGCGCTGGCGAGCGATATCGCGCCCCAGGTCCTGCCAGAAATTGATCAGCTGCAATGCGGTACACACGGCGTCGCTCTGTTCGAGCGCCACGCTGTCGGTGACCCGGTACAAGTGCAGCAGCAGGCGTCCGACTGGATTGGCCGACAGCCGGCAGTAGGCCAGCAACTCGCCGTCTGTCTGGTAGCGCAGCCCCTGCGCAGTAAATGCCACATCCTGGCAAAACGCATCCAGCAGGTCCTGCAGTAATGGCACGGGCAGGCCGTGCAGGGAAACCATACGTGACAAAGGGTCGAAAACTTCGGGCCAGCGCCCGCTGTGGCCCTGCCCGCTGACACTGCGCAACAGGTCGTCGCGGTACTGTGCGAGGCCGTGCAGCCGTTGTTCGGCCGGCGCGTCACCCTCGTCGGCAATGTCGTCGGCCGTGCGTGCATACCAATAGATGGCGGCGATGGGCCCGCGTAGCGCGGGAGGGCACAACCAGGACGCCACCGGGAAGTTCTCGTAGTGGTCCGAGGGCCTGCGGTAGGTGTCGGTGGCGCGCTGCACGCGGGCATTGTCGCTTGACAGGCCGCCTGCCAATGGCTACATTACTGACCAATCAGTCATTAAATGTCCGACCTGTACTGCGACGCGATTCACCCATGCAAATTCCGAAGTCTGCCCTGATTGCCGCATCCGTCGTCGTGCTCATGGCGTGCTCCAAGCCGGCGCCTGTGGAGGAGCCGATACGCGCCGTCAAACTGATGACGGTGCAAATCGACACCATGAATTCGGGCGCCGAATTTGCCGGTGAGCTGCGTGCGCGGGTCGAGTCGCGCCTGGCGTTCCGCGTGGGGGGCAAGGTGACGCGCCGCCCGGCGGAAATCGGGCAGCGTGTGCGCCCTGGCCAGACCCTGGCGCAGCTCGACGCGCAGGATTTCAAGCTGGCTGCGGAGGCCATGCGGGCCCAGTTGCAGGTGACCGTGACCAACCGTGATCTGGCAGCCGCCGACGTGAAGCGCTACCGCGATCTGAAAGAGCAGAATTTTGTCAGCGGCATCGAGCTGGATCGACGCGAGGCGACCTATAAGGCCGCCGCCGCCCAGGTCGACCAGATGCAGGCGCAGCTCTCCACACTGTCCAACCAGTCGGGCTACACCACGCTGGTGGCCGACGTGGCCGGTGTGGTTACGGCGGTGGAGGCCGAACCGGGGCAGGTTGTCGCAGCGGGTGCGACTGTCGTGCGCATTGCGCAGGATGGTCCGCGCGATGTGGTTTTTTCGATCCCGGAGGACCGTGTGGTGCTGATGAAGCTGGGCTCGCCGGTCGAGGTGCGCCAGTGGTCGGATGGCAGCCGACTGAGCGGAAGCATCCGTGAAGTGGCGGCGCTGGCGGACCCGGTCACGCGCACGTTCCAGGTGAAGGTGGCGTTGCAAGGCAGCGAAGCGTTGCCGCTGGGTTCGACGGTCACCGTATTACCCCAGGCGCTGTCGGCCAAGGGCCAGCCGGTGATCAAGGTTCCGACCAGTGCGCTCAAGCAGGACGGCAAGGGATCGGCGGTGTGGGTATTCGATCCGGCCAGCAAGACGGTGCGGTCCCAGGGCGTCGTGGTGCTGGCGGCCGATGGCAATGAAGCGGTGATCAGCCAGGGACTCGAACCTGGGATGCAGATTGTCAGCGCCGGGGTGCATGTGCTGCAGGCCGGGCAACGGGTTGGCGTGTTCCGCGCGGCCGCTGCAGCGGCACCGGTCAGTGTCAAAGCTGCATCCGCCCCGTGATGGCCACGCCGCCCTACATCAAGCCCGGTTTCAACCTCTCGCGCTGGGCGCTGGAGCATCCGGCACTGACGCGTTACCTGATGGTGGTGTTGATGGTGCTCGGCGTGGCCGCGTACTTCCAGCTCGGCCAGGATGAAGACCCGCCGTTCGCCTTTCGCATCATGGTCGTGCGCACGTTCTGGCCGGGTGCCACGGCCCAGCAGATGGCCGAGCAGGTTACCGACAAGCTCGAACGCACCCTCCAGGAAGTACCGTACGCAGACAAGATACGCAGTTACTCCAAGCCGGGCGAGTCCCTCATCATCCTGCAGATAAAGGACTATTCGCGCGCCAGCGAGGTACCCAACATCTGGTACACCGTGCGCAAACGGGTCGGCGACATGGCTGGCACCTTGCCGGCCGGTATTCGCGGGCCGTTCTTCAACGACGACTTCGGTGATGTGTATGGCGTGATTTACGCACTGGAGGCCGATGGCTACTCCAATGCCGAGGTCAAGTCTTTCGCCGATGAGGTCCGCCAGCAATTGCTCAAGGTAGGCGACGTCAACAAGGTGGAGATTTTTGGCGCCCAGGAAGAGAAGGTATTTGTCGAGATCTCCCAGAAGCGTCTGGCGCGGCTCGGACTCGACATGAACCAGGTGCTGGCACAGATCAGCCAGCAAAACGCGGTAGAGAGCGCGGGCACGGTGCAGACGCCGCTGGATGTGCTGCAGGTGCGTGTGGCGGGTCAGTTCCAGTCGGTGCAGCAGTTGCGCGATCTGATGATCCGCGGCAGTTCCGGCAACCAGTTGCGCCTCTCCGACATTGCGTCGGTACAGCGCGGCTACAGCGATCCGCCCGACGTGATGGTGCGCCACCAGGGACAGCAGGTGATTGCGTTGGGCGTATCCATGGCAAAAGGCGGCGACATCATCGAACTGGGTCGCTCGCTCAAGACCGTCACGGATCGCATCGACAGTCGCCTGCCGGCCGGTCTGAAGCTGGTGCAGCTGCAGAATCAGCCGCGGGCCGTTGCCAGCTCGGTCAACGAGTTTGTCGCGGTCCTGATCGAGGCGGTGCTGATCGTGCTGGTGGTGAGTTTTGTCAGCCTGGGGTTGCACCACCACCCCGCGCAGCCGCGCTGGTACCGGCGCTACAGCATCGACATCCGGCCCGGGCTGATCGTGGGCATCACGATTCCGCTGGTGCTTGCGGTGACGTTCCTGGGCATGTATTACTGGGGTATCGGCCTGCACAAGATATCGCTTGGCTCGCTCATCATTGCGCTGGGCCTGCTGGTCGACGACGCCATCATTGCGGTCGAGATGATGGTGCGCAAGATCGAGGAAGGCTACGACAAAGTGCGTGCTGCCACGTTCGCCTATGAAGTGACGGCGATGCCGATGTTGACAGGTACGCTGATCACCGCCACCGGGTTTCTGCCTATCGGTATTGCCCGCTCGGTGACCGGTGAATACACCTTTGCCATTTTTGCGGTGACGGTGCTGGCATTGGTGATCAGCTGGGTCGTATCGGTGTTTTTTGTGCCCTACCTGGGTACGCTGCTGCTCAGGTTGCCGCCACGGGCCACTACGGTACCGCCACTGGAAGGGGCTACGCCGGCGGCGCTGGAAGCCGCCCTGCCAAAGGACTTCGAACGTACAGTGCGCGCCAGCGTGGCGGCGCACGGGCAGGTGGCGCCCGCGCCACACGAAAGTTTCGACAGCCCTTTCTACAACGCCTTCCGGCGCATGGTGACCTGGTGCATCGCACACCGCTGGACCACCATCGGGCTGATGTTGCTGACCTTTGTCATGGGCATTGCCGGCATGGGCAAGGTGCAGCAGCAGTTCTTCCCCGATTCGAGCCGCCCGGAAATCCTGCTCTACATCTGGTACGCCGAGGGCACATCCCTTGCGGCCAACGAGGCGATCACCCGGCAGGTGGAGCGCCGTCTGATGGACGAGCCGGGCATCACCAGCGTGAGTACGTGGGTCGGCTCCGGCGTGCCGCGGTTCTATCTGCCGTTGGAGGTGTTGTTCCCGCAGACGAACGTGTCGCAGTTCATCATCATCCCCAAGGATCTGAAGACGCGTGAGGCGTTTCGCGTTCGCCTGCCCGCGTTGATGGCGCAGGAATTTCCGGAGGTCCGTGCACGCGTGAAGTTGCTGCCCAACGGACCCCCGGTGGCTTACCCTGTGCAGTTTCGCGTGGTGGGCTCCGATCCTGCCCAGCTGCGCCTGTATGCGGACGAAGTCAAGGCGGCGATGCGCAGCAACTCGAACATGCGCGGGGTGAATGACAACTGGAATGAAAGCGTCAAGGTGCTGCGGCTGGATCTGGACCAGGCCAAGGCCAGCGCGCTGGGGGTCACCAGCCAGGCAGTGGCCCAGGCTTCACGGACGATCCTGAGCGGCACGCGCATAGGCCAGTACCGCGAAGGCGACAAGCTGATCGAGATCGTTCTGCGCCAGCCGTGGGAGGAGCGCAACAGCATTTCCCAGGTGGCCAACGCCTATCTGCCGACTGCGAGCGGTGCCTCGGTCCCGATGTCCCAGCTGGTCAAGGCCAGCCTTGCATGGGAGCCGGGTGTGATGTGGCGCGAGAACCGCGATTACGCCATCACCGTCCAGGGCGACATTGCCGAGGGCCTGCAGGGCGCCACGGTGACCGCACAGCTGCTCCCGGCCCTGCGCGCGCTCGAAAAGGCATGGGCCGACGCGGGCCATTCGGCATACCGGGTCGAAGTGGCCGGCGCGGTCGAGGAGAGCAGCAAAGGCTCGGCGTCGATCGCAGCCGGTGTGCCCATCATGCTGTTCATCACCTTCACGCTGCTGATGCTGCAATTGCACAGCTTCAGCCGTGCGATGCTCGTGTTCCTCACCGGCCCGATGGGGGTCGCGGGTGTCGCGGGCGCCTTGCTGGTGTTCGATCGCCCGTTCGGATTCGTGGCCCTGCTGGGGGTCATCGCGTTGATGGGCATGATCCAGCGCAACTCGGTCATCCTGATCGACCAGATAGAGCAGGACCGCGCCGTGGGCGTGCATCCCTGGAACGCGATCATTGAAAGTACCGTGCGCCGGCTGCGGCCCATCGTGCTGACGGCAGCAGCGGCGGTGCTGGCGATGATTCCGCTCACGCGCTCGGTGTTCTGGGGGCCGATGGCAGTGGCGATCATGGG
>JANNDB010000620.1:0-10454 GCA_031387285.1 Betaproteobacteria bacterium
GCCAGGGCATGCTCGATGACCTCGCGCGGGTAGGCCGTGGTTTCACCGGACCAGTCGCGAATCGTGAAGCGAAAACCATGGGCAGTGACCAAAGAGAACCCGAATGGAAAATGGATCGTCCGAAGTTAGTGTTCATTGGAAGTGGCTCTGGCTTTTTGAACAGCCCTCCGAGTAGGCTGCGGCCACGTTATCCGGACTAGTGTTAGCTGCCCGCCAGGGAGCAAAGGGCGTAGGTCTGGCGATTCTGCAGCGCTGCGCCCTATGATGGCTGCCTATGCCGGGCTCGCACAACGACTTGCCAATTTGCCAATGACGCAGCCGATCACCCTGCCATTGTGGGTTTTCATTGTTCTTGCGGCGTTGGCCCTGCTGGCGGCGCTGGAGTGGTTGCTGCTGCCAGGGGTGCGCTGGTATTTCCGGCGCAAGGTGCGCGGCGTGATCGACGAGATCAGCGTACGCCTGAATATCGACATTCCGCAATTCAAGCTGACCCGGGCCAGGCGCTGATCGACCGGCTGGTCAGCGACCCGCGGGTTCTGGCGGCGGCCGAGGAGCATGCGGGCGCCAAAGGCATGCCGCGCGCGGTGGCGATGCAGCAGGTGCATCGCTACGCCATGGAGATCGTGCCGGCCTTCAACGCCTACGTGTACTTCCGCTTCGGTTACTGGATTTCCAAGAGCGTCGCCCGCATGTTGTACCGGGTCCGCCTGGGTTATGCCGACACCGAGGCACTGACCGGGCTGGATCCGAAATCGACGGTTGTGTTTGTGATGAACCACCGCTCAAACATGGACTACATCCTGGTCTCCTTCCTCGCCGCCGAGCGGGTGGCTGCCGGCTACCTGGGTCACCAGTTGCTGCTGCGCCTGCAGGGCCGGAGTTTTCGCAATCGCTATGCCTGCGTCAACTTCGGCAAGCCGATTTCGATGCGCACGTATGCACGCGACAACAATATCGACTTTCGGGCCCTGGACGACACGGCACGCCGCGCCGCCATCACCCAACTCGGAGCGGAGTTGATGCACCAGATTGGTTTCATGGTGCCGGTGTTACCGGTGCCACTGGTGGCCACGGTATTGCTGCGTGAGCCCACTGCGGCCATGTCCGAACTGGAACTCAAGGCGGCGGTGAACAATCTCATCCTGGGCATAGAGGCGCTGGGCGCGCGGGTGTATGTGCCGCGCCACGACCAGGACTACGCGATCAATTTCGGCGTGCGCATGCTGCTGCTGCGCCACATGGTGCTGGAGCAGGACGGCCTGTACCGGGCCAATCCGAAAGAGCTGGTGGCCTTGCAGTACTACGCCAATTCGATTGCACATTTGTCGGCGCGGGTGGTTGCCCGGCCGCCGCCGGTTTTGGCCGGCGCCGCCTGACGGTGGCGCGATCGCATAGCGCCAACTGGATGTAGCAACACCACCGCTATCGCCCGCGCTGCCACAAGCCGGTGCCGGGTTTGAACTGGCTCCACGCAAACCAGAACGCCTCGTGGCTCACGAGTTCGGTCTTGCCGGCGTAGGCGCGTAGCCCCCCGGCGTCAGGTCGTACCTCGACACCACCCAGACGTACCGGTTCACCAGTGCGCAGCGCCAGTTGCACCGCCACACGCGGGAAAGCCAGCGCCTTGCCATCGGGCGCGATCACGCCCAGCACCACTTCGTGCACCGGCAGGCGCGGATCAACATCACCGACCGGAAAGATCGGGCCGTTGTCGTCGCGGCCACGCAGCGGGTTCAGCGGGTAGCTGCGCCCCACGCCACCGTCTTCGGCCAGGATGGTGGTGTTCGGGTGGGCCTTGCGCCAGGCACCCCAGGTGGACACAACCACGGTCGTTTGCGCAAGCGTCACGTCCGCCTTGTGCAACGGGCCCGAAATCGCGCGGCCGGTGAACGTGTCCAGCGCCGACCAGGTGCTCCGGTCATACATGAACTTGTTCGAGCGCGACAACAGCCCCGAGGTGCGCAGCACGGGCTTGAAGCCTGGCACCTGATCAGTGAAGTAGGCCTGCACGGAGCGGCACAACGTGCAGTACGGCATGCCGATGCGCCGCCCACCCAGCGTATCGTTGACCATCTCGTGCACCTCCATCATGTTCTTGGGGTAGGCACGCGCCTGCCCGTTGATGACAACCCCGAAGACGATGGCGCCATCGGGGTACCAGCCGCCTTTGGACGCGGCAGTCACTTTCGGCTGGTCCAGGGCCGGGATACAGCCGCGCGGGCATACCTCGCCTTGCGTGGCATCGACACGGTCGTCGATGAAGACGCCACCCCACCCCACATGGCGCCAATCGATGGCCGATGCCGCGTCGGCAAAGAATGGCTCCCACTTGGGCTCGATAAAAAGGAAAAGGTCGCGCTTCATCTCACGGTAACGCGGTGGAGCGGGCAGATCCCAGGCCAGCAAGCGGTCGCCCATGGCGGTGTAGGGTTCGGCTGGCAGGGATGCGCCGGTCAACTTCTCGAATGCCGATACGACGTCACCAACGGTGTCTCTCCCGGCAAAGCGCAACAGGTCGTAGAGGTACCAGCCCAGGCGCGCATCACCCGAGGCGCCGATGCGCGTCACCAGCGCGCTCGGGAAGCGACGCTCTCGCAGCGCCGGCGCCACCTCGGCCAGGGCCTGCTGCAATTCCCTGGGCAGCGCATCCTGGCGAACCGCCGGTGCGGGCGGAAAAGGCTGCCCCTGCTTGTCCTTGCGGGCGGCGATCGGTGCTGCTTCCGTGGCGCTCACCGGCATCGGCGCAACAGCGCACAGCAGCGCCAAAGCAGCAGCGAAGCCTGCAAGGCCGCAGGAAATCCGGGTGACGTAACAGGGCAGGCAAAGGCTCATCTGACAGTCCTATGTCGATCGCGGCACCGTGGTACGGAGCCAGCTGGTCGTACACGGGGTCGTGCGGCGCTGCGGGTTCTTACAGATTGACTCTGCGCAACAGGCTGCGGCCACAATACAGACCTTCTTTCTACAACAGTCAAATGACAGCAAAGGGTGGAACGTGTTCAAGAACGTGATGGTGTACCGGATGGCGTCCGAGTGGACGATGGCACAGGCGCAACTCGAAGAATCCCTGCAGGCCGGGCGCTTTGTGCCCTGCAGCCCCTCGCAGGAAAAGTCGGTTGGCTGGATCGAGCCGCGTGGCCAGGCGCACGGGCCGCTGCTTGAAGTGGTGAGTGGCCAGTGGCTGCTCAAGCACATGATCGAGGTGAAGTCGGTGCCGTCGTCGGTGGTCAAGCGCAAGGTCGAGGAGCAGGCGGCGCATATCGAGGCGAGCACAGGCCGAAAGCCGGGCAAGAAGGAACTGCGCACGCTGCGCGACGATACGCGCCTTGCATTGTTGCCCATGGCATTTACCAAGCAATCGCACGTGTTGGTGTGGCTGGACCCGAGGGCCCGCACGCTGGTAATGGGCGCCGGCAGCCAGGCCAAGGCGGATGAGGTGATGACGGCACTTGTCAAGGCGATTGATGGCCTGGCGGTTCAACTGCTCAATACCCAGACCTCACCGTCCGTGGCCATGTCCGGCTGGCTGGGGTCGCGCGAGGCACCGGCCGGTTTCAGTGTGGACCGTGAGTGTGAGCTCAAGGCCCCCGATGAGTCCAAGGCCGCAGTGCGCTACACCCGCCATGCGCTGGACACCGAAGAAGTCAGCGGCCACATCGCCATGGGCAAAGTCGCGACCCGCCTGGCGATGACCTGGAACGACCGCCTGTCCTTCGTGCTGACCGACACCTTGCATCTGAAGAAGCTGTCGTTTCTGGATGTGGTGTTTGAAGGTGCGCCGCCCTCACCGTCCGCTGCCAGTGATGACGATTTTGACACCGACGCCGCCATTGCCACCGGTGAGCTCGGCAACATGATCCCCGTGTTGCTCGAAGCCCTGGGCGGGGAAATGCCGGCGTAGCCAGCGTTGATTCAGGCATTCCCATGCACAATCGGCGAGCTACTGCCGGTCCAGCCAAACCTTTCGCAGGAGATCCACCATGCAGCGCAGACTGATATTGACCGCGGCCGCAACAGCCCTTGGCGCCCCGGTTGCTGCCTGGGCGCAAGCGGCCGCCGCCGCCGACGCCGGCAAGCCCAGGTTCCGGAACATCCCGACCCAGTTCATCGCGTCGCTGGGCGACGCCGGCGCCAACTCGGGCACCGGTGCGCAGACCTGGGGCCTGTGGACGGTCGACCCCGGGCCGCGGGGTGTCAAGCTGGGCCAGTACGCGCAGCTGATGAAGGCTGGCGGCGTGGCGCCGGACGGCTGGAAGTTCGACAACAAAGACTGGTGGCTGGAGGAGCACGGCCTGATCATGGAGCCACCCAGCTTTCCCCTTGCACCGCTCCAATACCTTGTCACCGGTGACCGCGCCGTGACCACCACGCTCACCGTTCACCCTGCGGACAAAAGCGGCGCGAGCCGCTGGGAGCTTGCCGACAAGGCGACCCTGCACGATGTGACCCATCTCGGATGCCGGGCGGCCCGGTATGTGCCACGGCCCGGTGCGACGACAGGATGCTCGCCAGCCAACGCACCCCAGGGCGCATTTCCGGTCGAGCGTGGCGGCGCCATGCCCCCGGTGGGTGGCTGTGCGCAGCAGGATTACCTGGTTCTGATCGTCCGGGCCGTCGCCATGAAAGCCTGACGCGGCCTCTTCTGCATCAGCCAGCGGCCACAAACTGGAGCGCCGCACCGTTGTTGCAATAACGCTTGCCGCTCGGTGGCGGGCCGTCACCGAACACATGGCCCTGATGCCCCTCGCAGCGCGCGCAGTGGTATTCGGTGCGCGGAAAAATCATGGTGTAGTCGGTCTTGGTCAGCACCGCGTCCGGTAGCGATCGAAAAAAGCTGGGCCACCCTGTCCCGCTGTCGAACTTCGTCTGCGATGAGAACAGCGGCAGGGCACAGCCCGCGCAGTGGTACACACCGGGCCGCTTCTCCTGGTTCAGCGCACTGGTGTGCGAGGCCTCGGTTGCTTCATGGCGCAGCACGCGGTACTGAAACGGGGTGAGCCGCTTTTTCCATTCGGCGTCGGTCAGGCGCAGCGGTTCAATCTTCGCGGCGGCGCCGGTGTCCGGGGCGGCCAGCGCAGCGCGCCCGAAGCCGGCAGCGGCAAGCAGTGACAAGAGATGGCGACGAACCATGGCAGACTCCCGGTGGGTGATGATGCACCCTTGGTCGTGGCCGGGGCGCGTTCCTTTCACACCTGCCCTCCGATACGACAACGCGCAATGACCGAACCATCCGGGACCACCACGCCACTGCCATCGTCCGCGCTGCCGGCAGGAATCCGTGCGCGCTTCGTTGCCAACCACAATGGTCTGCGCATGCATGTGCTGGAAGCAGGCCATGGACAACCCGCACGCCCCTGTGTCCTGCTGTTGCACGGGTTCCCTGAACTGGCCTACAGCTGGCGCAAGTTGATGCTGCCGCTGGCGGCTGCGGGTTTCCATGTCATCGCGCCCGACCAGCGCGGGTACGGCCGGACCAGTGGCTGGGATTCCGATTACGACGGGGACCTGGCCTCATTTCGCCTGCCCAACCTGGTGCGCGACGCATTGGGACTGGTCGCGGCGCTTGGTCATCGCACGGTAGCCGGTGTGATCGGCCACGATTACGGGGCGTCCGTCGCAGCCTGGTGCGGCCTGCTGCGGCCGGATGTGTTCCAGCGGGTGGCTCTGCTGAGCGCGCCCTTTGCCGGGCCGCCCGCCTTGCCTTTTGATACCGAGCGGCACCCGCCGATGCAAGCCGCCCACGACATTCACGGGGAACTGGCCGCGCTGGAGCCGCCACGCAAGCACTACCAGTCGTACTACGGCACCCGCCAGGCCAACGGTGACATGTGGAATTGTCGACAAGGCGTGCACGACTTTCTGCGCGCCTATTTCCACTACAAGAGCGCCGACTGGCCCGGCAATCAGCCCTTTGCCCTGCAACGCTGGAGCGCGTCGGAACTGGCGCTCATGCCCACCTACTACATCATGGAGTTCACTCAGGACATGGCCGCCACGGTCGCCGCCCGCATGCCGGACGCGGCGCAGATCCAGAACAACCGCTGGCTCAGCGACGCGGAACTCCGCGTGTACAGCACCGAATTCCAGCGCACCGGCTTCCAGGGCGGCCTGCAGTGGTACCGCTGCAAGGCCGAGCGCCGTTGTGAGGCCGAGTTGCAGACCTGGTCCGGCCGCAGCATCGACGTTCCCAGCACGTTCATTGCCGGCGCACAGGATTGGGGCATTCATCAGGCGCCTGGGGCGCTGCAGGCCATGCAGGAGCGCGCATGCACGCGCATGGCAGGCGTGCACCTTGTGCCAGGCGCCGGCCACTGGGTGCAGCAGGAGCAGCCTGAGACCACCCTGGCCCACCTGCTGAAGTTGCTCGCCTGATAGGCTGCGAACTTGTCCGTAACCAAGCGGGGTCGCGCTGCGGGACAATCAGCGGCGATGAAGCACCTCCTGGCCATTGTGCTGCTGCCGGCATTGCTGATTCCCGCCATGGCATACGCGCAGGCCTCGCCGTTCGAGGAGGCCGATGCCGCCTATGCCCGATCCGATTTCGCTAGCGCCTTGCGTATTTTTCGTGCGCTGGCGCAGGAGGGCGACAGCATCGCCCAGTTCAACCTGGGCGTGATGCTCGATTTCGGCCAGGGTATCGCCCCCGACCCCACCCAGGCGGTCAGCTGGTACCGCAAGGCGGCAGCCCAGGGCCATCCAGCGGCCCAGTTCAACCTTGGCGGCATGTACCTGGAGGGCCTGGGCGTGGCGAAAGACCTGCCGCGCGCCTACATGTGGTTCACCCTGAGCGCAACCGCAGGCATCCCTGGAGCGGCCAAAAATCGCAATGCGGTCGCCCGCATGCTGGACGCCGACCAGACGGCGCAGGCGCAACAGCGGGCCCGTGATTGCCAGCAGCGTTTGTTCAAGGGTTGCGATTGAGGGGTACCGCGGCTGCAAGGTGTTTTATTGTTTTTTTGCGACGCAATAGACCCATGATCTGGAGAATAGCCCAGCATGGGCTAGCATCTACTGCTTCTCATGCAACTTTTCCCCAAGCTCGCGGTAGAACAAAAGAAAGCCTGTGCGGGTTGCCGCCAGCTCGTCGCCCGCGCGGATTGCCATCGCAACCGCTATGACGAATACATCTGTGCGAGTTGCCAGGCCAAGGGGCTGCGCTTTACCTGGCGCAATCGCCTGCTCGCCTATTGGCGCCGCTCGGCCTTGACGGTGCTCATCATCGCAGTCGCAATCGTCCTGGGCGCGCTGCTACTGCGCTTGTTCTTCGCCGTGTTCCTTCAACTGGACATCTTCGGGCTGGTCTTCGGTTAGCCCCTGGCCGGCCGTCGCGGCCCTATTGCAGGCGTTCCTTCAGAAACGCTCGCACACGACGCTGCGCATCGGCGCGTGCCGCCGGATCGGGGCCGGCCATCACGCCCGAACCGGGCGATACGCCATTGGGGACGTCCATGCGCCGCCGTGGCGCCTGACTGCCAGGATTGTCGAAGTCATGGTAGGCGCCGGGATAGCTCACGATCTGCATCGGGCCACCGTGTTCGGCCACCGTGGCCGCCAGCGCCTTGCACGGCTGGGCTGGCGTCCAATCGTCGGCCTCGCCTATCAACAGCAGCAGCGGCGCGTAGGGCCGGAACTGCGCCGCCTTGCGGTTGCGCGCCGTGCAACCCGGGTAGAACGAGACGGCTGCCCGGAAGGCCGGCTCCGGTACGGGCTGGCGCGACACGGCATCCAGCACCAGTCCACCACCGTGTGACCAGCCCAGCAGCGCAATGCGCTGCGGATCCACGCCCGCCAACTGGCGCATGTAGTGCAGCGCCGCATAGGCGTCGCCCACACGGTCAGACTCCTTGATGTTGCGCTCGGCGTACTTCACCGTGCAAATTTCCCGGATATCGCGCGCCGTGAAGCTGTCCAGCATGAGGACCACATAACCTTCTTCGGACAGCAACTCGCCCCAGGCCTGATGCCGTGCGCCCAGCGCGCCTGAGCGGGCGTAAGCACCGCCACAGCCATGCACCATGATGACGGCCGGGCGGTTACCGCCCTGTTGCGGACGAAACAACATGCCGTGCAAGGCTTGTGGCGCGGAGGAAACACCCGCGGTCGGAACCCGCACCGGCACCGCGTTGCCAGCCCGCGCATGGGGCAACAACAGCCACAGGCCCGCAACGGCGCACAGCGCCCTGAGCGCAGTGCGGCACCCATCAACCACCGGAATCCTCTGCATCGGCCTTGTCCGGCGCCTCGGTGCGTTGCGGTACACATTGGGGTATCACCGCATCGGCGCGGAACATCCACCATTGGCGCCGGTTCGCATAGCCGGTAACCGTCACCTTGCTCCGAACGACGCAGGCCGACACCGCTTCGCGCAAGCCGAATATCCAGCGTGTGTCGGGCTTCTCGGCGGCCCAGCGCGCAGCATCCACAAACTGCTGGCCGGTATCGCGCACAAAGCCGAAGTCCTGCATGGGGCGGTCTGCCATCAGCAGGTTCTGCTCCTTCCAGCCGACCATGCCGATCTGGGCCGTCGGGCCGGCGATCTGCCCGGCGCGACGCATCACGCCCACCGCCGAATTCGAATCATTGAGCAAAAGCGACCCCCAGACGCTCCAGACCAGCCAGAAGCCCGCAATGCCGCAAAGCAGGCCATGGACCCCGCGCCGCGGGCGCCAGACCACTGCCGACAGCAGGAACAGGCCTCCCATGGCGAGCATCATCCACCACAGGGAGCGCCCGCCATTGGCCAGTTCGCGCTCCGCGACCATGGCCTGCATGCTGGCCCACTTGCCCTGCAAGGCCCAGCCGCCCGCCGCCATCAGACCCAGGCCCGCCGCGACCGCGAAGGCAAATGCCAGCCATCGCAGCCAGGCTTGCCCGGCGACGCGCTCCAGTGTTGGCGCCAGCGCCACTGCCAGCATGGGCAACATCGGCATCAGGTAGACCTCCCGCTTGCCGCCAGCCATGCTGAAAAAGACAAACACCAGGGCGCACCACAGCAGCAGCAAGGCCAGCCGCGCGTCGCGTTGCTGCAGCCCGGTCCGCCAGTCGCGCACGGCACTCGGGTAGGTCAACGACATCGGAAAGAAGTGAAAAAGCAGGACCGGCACGAAGTACCAGAATGGCTGGGCGTGGCCGCCCACCGACCCGCTGTAACGCTTGGCCGTCTGGTGGAACAGGATATCGTTCATGTAGAGCAGGTACTCCGGCGTGCCGTACCACAAGGCGGTAGCGACCATCGGAACCAGCCACAACAGGATGGCGGCGAAAAACGCCAGCGCGCCAAGCGCCCAGCGCCAGGCGTCCCCCTGGGTCGTCAGCACGCCGGGCCAGCGGCGCCGGCGCGCCAACAGATAGGGCAGCACCATCACCAGCGCCAGTACCCCGACACCCTTGGAGATCACGCCCAGCCCGGCGGCAAAACAGCCGAGCCAGAAGGCGCGCCAGTCCGGGCCCTTCAGGAAATGCAGCAGCAGGCCCCAGTTGCCGACGGTGATCAGCAGCATCACGAGCGGGTCGATCTGCGCCCGTTTGACCTGGTAGACGAACTGGAACGTGGCCAACAGCATGGCCGCGGCGAACAGGCCCACGCGCGGGTTCCACAAACGCCGGCCAAGGTCGTACGTCAGCGCGAGTGTCGCCAGCCCAGCCAGCAGGGAGGGCAGCAGAAACGCCACGCGCCAGTTGCCGGTCACCAGATAGAAAATGGCTTCCAGCCACATCAGCATCGGCGGCTTGTCCGAATACAACTCGCTGCCGCGGTGTGGAAACAGCCAGTCGCCCGAGGCGACCATCTGCTTGGCCACCAGGGTGTAACGCGGCTCGTCCGAGGGCCAGGGGTCGCGCAGCCCGATCCCCGTGCCCAGCACCACCAGCGCCGCGAGCATGAGCCAGAACAGCCAGCGACGCTCCTGCGCGTCGGCGTGCGCTGCTGGGGTAGAAAGCGCTGCGCCCACCGCTTCAGTCGTCCTGCTTGGTTGTGGTCACCTGCCCACTCCGGTCGCGCCAGAGAAACTGCAGGTTGCGGAAGTAGATCACCAGACCGCTGGCCTGCCCAATGATGAATACCGGGTCGCGCCGGTGGATGGCGTAGGCCAACAGCGTCACACCGCCGGCCACGCTGAAATACCAGAAGGCCGACGGGATTACGCTTTTCTTGAGCTTCTCGCTCTTGAGCCATTGCACGAAAAAGCGCGCCGAGAACAAGCCCTGCCCGATGAAACCTATGACCAGCCACGTCTTGTCGATTTCCATCATTGGTCCTTGTTTTCCAGGCGTTCCACCCGCGGCACGCGGGCGCGCCGCTGTAGCCAGATCACGCCCAGCATGTCCACAATGCCTACCCACAGGCGGTTGTGGATTCCGTAATGCGATTGCCCATGTTCCCGCGGGCGATGCGCCACATGCACCGACTCGACCTGTCCGCCAGCGCGGCGCACCAGCGCGGGCAGGAAGCGGTG
>JANNDB010000621.1:0-1515 GCA_031387285.1 Betaproteobacteria bacterium
ATGCGGGCAAAGCGCTCCAGCATCGGGCCCCAGGCGCGGCCACCGGTCACCACGGCAAAGGGGCCGCGCGCCTGCGCAGCACGAAAACTCGACTCGGCCAGCCCCACCACTGGTACAGCGCAGGTCTCGCGCAGGGCGAGCAAGCCCGGATCACCAAAACACGCAATCAACACCGCGTCATGCGCCTGGAAGTGCTTTTCGTATGCATCGAGCACGGCATGCGCCGCCACGGCATAACTGGCTTCCGAAGCGATGTAGGGAGACCCAAAGGCCGCGCTCACCCCTTCCCACTGCAGCTGTGGCTGCGCCGCGCAACAGGCGGCCAGCACCCTGTCCGTCACCGCGGACGAGGTGTTCGGGTTGATGAGCAGTACACGCGCCACTGCTGTCCCAGTCTCTCAGGAAAGCAGCTGGCGCAACACGGCCGGCAGGATGCCGCCGTGGCGGTAGTAATCCACCTCGATGGGCGTGTCGATGCGCAGCGTGAGCGGGCACTCGCCCCGGGAACCGGAGGGGGTGGACCAGCGCAGAACGGCTTCGCTGCGCGGCGCGAGGTCATTGGCGCATTCGATCTCGATGGTCTCGTCACCGCGCAGCCCGAGCGACTGCCAGCTGTCGGCGCCCTGGAACTGCAATGGCAACACGCCCATGCCGACGAGGTTGCTGCGATGAATGCGCTCGAAACTGCGCGCGATGACGGCGCGCACGCCCAGCAACTGGGTGCCCTTGGCGGCCCAGTCGCGGCTCGAACCGGTACCGTATTCCTCGCCCGCCAGCACAATGGTCGCCACGCCCTGGGCCCGGTAGCGCATGGCAGCGTCGTAGATCGGCAGCAGCGTCGCTCCGCCTATGCCGTGCCCGCCATCGTGATAGAGCGTCAGGCCCCCCTCCTGTGGCGCGCCATCCGCACGCACAGGCAGCATCTGGTTGCGGATCCGCACGTTGGCGAAAGTCCCGCGCACCATCACTTCGTGGTTGCCGCGGCGCGCGCCGTAGGAGTTGAAGTCGGACGGCTTCACGCCATGCGCCACCAGCCACAGGCCAGCCGGTGAATCAGCCCGGATCGAGCCAGCAGGCGAGATGTGATCGGTCGTGATGGAGTCACCAAACAGGGCCAGGATGCGCGCCGCGCGCACCTGAGCACCGGCTGCAGGCGCAACCGGCGCCGCGTCCAGCACGAAGTCGTCCAGAAACGGCGGCTTGGCAATGTAGCTGCTGGTGGGCCATTCATAGACCTTGCCGGAGCGGCTCGTCACGGCCTGCCACAGCGGCCCGGGGTCGCTGGTGATCGCGGCATAACTGGCGCGGTAGGCTGGGCCATCCATGGCCTTGTGCATGAGCGTTTGCAATTCAGCGGAAGACGGCCAGACGTCGCCGAGGAAAACGTCGCGTCCGCCCTTGCCTTTCCCGAGCGGCTCGGTCATCAGGTCGCGCAGCATCGTTCCGGCAATGGCGTATGCCACCACCAGCGGCGGACTGGCCAGAAAGTTGGCCTTGAGATTCGGGTGGATACGC
>JANNDB010000665.1:0-2234 GCA_031387285.1 Betaproteobacteria bacterium
CTGCGGGAACCCCTGCCGAGGTCAATGCCCTGGTGGCGCGCGAGGTGGAGTTCTGGGCCCGCTTTATCAAGGAGACCGGGCTGACCGCAGACTGACTGGTCCCTGCCCCGAATCCGTAGCAGGCCGTTGAGCGTCGCGCCGCTACGATAACGCCGGTCAGCCAGATTGCCACAGCCACAGGGTGAACTGGAATGGGTAACTGGCACTGTGTCCCGGCATCGCAGTTTGGCGACGTTGCACGGCAATGGGACGCCCTGTGCAAACGCGGGGCAGGTTGCCTGCTGACCTCGGCGGCCTTCGTTGAAACGGCCCTGCAACATCTCCGAGCAGGCAACGAGACCATTTGCCTTTGCAATGGACCGACCGGGCTGCACGCCGCGACTATCGTGCAACGCGATAGTCGATTGGCGTGGAGCGTGTTCCGGGCCCCACAAATGCCGCTGGCGCCCTGGCTGCAGGAGCCTGCCCAGGACGCGGCAGTACTCGCACGCGACCTGCTTGCGCGGCTTCCGGGGCGCGCACTGGCGTTGGGTATCAGCGGACTGGATTCCGGATTGACGCGCCGGCCCGACGGCGCTAGGCCCACTACGCTCGACTGGCTCACCACCGGTCGCGTCGACCTGCCAACGGCGTCTGATCGCTACTTCGGCAGTCGCGACGGCCGGCAGATGTCCGGTCTGATACGCAGGATGCGCAAGGCAACACGCGAAGTCGGCGAAGTGCGTCTGGTTACCGAGACGCTGGCTGAGTGCGTGCAGCCGTTCCTGGCGAAGTACGCAGCATTGGAATGCCGCTCCTGGAAAGGCCGCCAGGGCACTGCATTGCAGCCCGGCGATGCGCAGTTCAATTTTTATGCAGCCTTGCTGGAACGCATGGCACGCCATCACCATACGCGCATGTACATTCTGACCATCGGCGCAAATGTCGCCGCTGCGCAGATAGCCCTGTGCGACGGCGACACGCTATACCTGCTCAAGACAACGTTCAGCCCGGATTTCCAGAACCTCGGGCCGGGCGTCATGATGCACTACCTCATCACGCGCCGCTGCTACGATGCGGAACCAACGGTAAGGCGCATCGAGCTCTACGGTCGCCTGAACCCGTCTCAGCTACTTTGGGTGACGGACGCGCGCCCGATGTTCCACCTCAACGTGTACCGCTCCGCGCTTGTGCTGCGGGCACACCGCTGGCTGATCAGGCTGCGGGCGCAGAGCCTGGAAGAAACAACTGCTGGAGGTCGTTAAGGAAGTCGAATCCGCGTGTACTGGGCCGAATACACGAGAGACCACGTTCGATCAACCCGCGCCGCTCAGCTTCGGCCAGGCCCGGCTCCAGCGCCGTGGGAGGCAGCCCCGTGCGCTCTGTGAAGAACGCCGGATCGAAGCCCCCCTTGAGTCGCAGCGCATTCAACATGAACTCGAACGGCAGGTCGGCGCGCGCCACTTCGTTACTCGTCGCTATGGCGTCACCTGCCAGCGCTTTCTCCATATAGGAACGCGGATCGCGATGGCGCGCCTGCCGCACCACCCGGTGTGCAAAGCTGAGTTTGCCGTGGGCGCCGGCACCGATGCCCTGGTAGTCGCCGAACTGCCAGTAGTTCAGGTTGTGCCAGCAGCGGTGCCCCGGCCGGGCATAAGCCGAAACCTCGTAACGCTGCAATCCGGCAGCAGCCGTACCGGCGGTGACGAGGTCGAGCATCTCGTATGCGCTGTCCTCGTCCGGCACAGTGGGCGGGAATTTCGCAAACACCGTATTGGGCTCGATCGTCAGGTGGTAGATCGAAATGTGCGGGCTGCCCAAGCCCAGGGCCTGCTGCAGGTCGGACAGGAAGTCGAAGCCGCGCGCCGTCGGCCGCACGACCGGCGCGCGCGAAGCATCCCGCTCGATGAGGCCCTGCGCCTGCGCGCTCTCCAGCGAGGCGGCGACGGCGCTCTGAGGCTGGCCGGTGCGTTCGGTGAAGCGCGCCAGGTCGACGCCATCGGCCAGGCGCAGCGCGTTCAGCATGAACTCGAACGGCAGGTCCTTCGCGCCGACCTCGTGCTCGTTGGACAGCGCCGACCCGGCGAGAGCCTTGTCCATATACATCGCCGGCTCGCGCCAGCGCACCTGGCGCACGATGCGATCCGGGAAGCTCAACTTGCCGTGCGCGCCGGCACCGATGCCCAGGTAGTCGCCGAACTGCCAGTAGTTGAGGTTGTGCATGCAGCGGTGGCCGGCACGCGCAAAGGCCGAGA
>JANNDB010000705.1:0-2091 GCA_031387285.1 Betaproteobacteria bacterium
CTGGGCATCCAGCTCCACGGCCAGGGCGCGACCGTCGGCGAGGCGCAGGGCGGCTTCGAAACTCTCGGCCAGGCGTTGCCGCAGTTGCGTGTACGCCGCCGCATCGGTGGCCGAGCGCACCTTGATGCGGTCGATCACCACGTCGATATTGTGCTTTTCCGTCTTCTTGAGCTTGGGCAACGCATCAAACTCGCAGGCGACACCATCAATCCGGAAGCGCACATAACCCTGGGCCTGCAATCCGGCAAAAACGTCCTGGAATTCGCCCTTGCGCTCGCGCGCCACCGGCGCCAGCAGCATCAGCCGCGTGCCCTCGGGCAAGGCCAGTACGGCGTCCACCATCTGGCTCACGGTCTGCGATTGCAACGGCAATCCATGGTCCGGGCAATAAGGCGTACCAGCCCGGGCGAACAACAGGCGCAGGTAATCGTGAATCTCGGTCACGGTGCCCACGGTGGAGCGCGGGTTGTGGCTGGTGGCCTTCTGCTCGATCGAGATCGCCGGGCTCAGGCCCTCGATCATGTCGACATCGGGTTTGTCCATCAGCTGCAGAAACTGCCGCGCATAGGTGGACAGGCTCTCCACATAACGGCGCTGCCCTTCCGCATAGAGCGTGTCGAAAGCGAGGCTGGATTTGCCTGACCCGCTCAGGCCGGTGATGACCACCAGCTGGTTGCGCGGAATATCGAGGTCGATATTCTTGAGGTTGTGGGTGCGGGCGCCCCGCACGCTGATCGTCTGGCCTTGCAACGGTGCGGACTGGCGGTGCTTGTCGGAGGCGGCAGGGGGCATGGACGGAAGGGGGCGATACGGGCGACACAACACGGCAGTCATGCATCGGCATGCCGTGGGCAACCGGCAATGATAGGCGCTGGCCGGATCAAACGCCACGTGCGGGCAAGCCGCCACAGACCCGGACCGCCATGCGCCAGACTGGATGGCCACCTGTTCGCGCATTGGCGACCAATATAGCTAGGCGCCAAAGAGCGTGCTGCGGGCCGCCGTAGTGATGGCGACAACGCAGGGATGGGTGATCCTGCGCTCTACGGACACGGCAAAGAACTCTTCGCGCAACTCGTCGCTTCGCCCCACGACCTGGACTCCGAACTGGGCGACGGTCTCGGCTTCCAGGATAGACGGTGCCATGAAGACGCCTCGCCCTTCGCGCCCAAAAGCGGTCATCAGCGCGCCATCGTCGAATTCGCCTATCACCTTCGGGTGCAGGTCGTGGCGCGTCAGCCAGCCTTCAAGTTGCTGGCGTATCGATGCGGCCGCGCCCTGGATCAGCATCGGCATGCCGTTCAGGCTGCCCGGGAAATCACCGCGCAACTGCTGGCGCAGTGCCGGTGAGGCGAAAAAACTCATGGGCGAACTGCCCAGCGGATGGTTGAACGCCTTTACGCTCAGGCGGCGCGACATGGGTTCGTCAGCGATCACCAGATCCAGGCGATTCAAGGCCAGGCGAGACAACAAGTCGCCAAACTTGCCCTCGCTGCAGACGAGGCGGACCGGCTCGGGCAGCACCATGGAGGGTTCCAGCAAGCGATAGGCCACAGATTTGGCAACCGAGTCGGCTATGCCGACCCGGAATTCCAGTACCTGGTGCTGGCCGCCGGAACCGCGCACGGCGCTTTCAAGTTCACTACCCAGGCCAAATATCTGGTCGGCAAATCCCAACGCCAGGCGCCCTTCGGCGGTCATCACAAGTTTGCGCCCACTCTTTCTGAATAGCTTGCAGCCTAAGGAATCTTCCAGTAGTTTTATCTGACCGGACAGCGTCTGCGGCGTGATATGCAGTTGCTCCCCGGCACGCATGACGCCGCCCGACTTGGCGGTGACCCAGAAATAGTGGAGGTGTTTGAAATTCATCAGAGGCCCAGTGACAGGGTGAACATTTGTTCGAAAAATGCGATGTAAAAATCTCGTAAATGCGAATTTACGCGAAGCAACCAAGCCCCTACATTCTGTCTTGCCATCCCTCTGATGGCATTCACAGGAGACTTTCCATGCGACTCAGTACCAAAGGCCGTTTCGCCGTCACCGCGATGATTGATCTGGCATTGAACCAGCGCAGCGGCCCGGTTCCGCTGT
>JANNDB010000734.1:0-3000 GCA_031387285.1 Betaproteobacteria bacterium
CGATAGCGACGGCGCGAAAACGGGATGCAAAGAATTCGATCTGCTCATGCCAGTTGGTTCTGTTGCCGCCTATGCCGTGCACGAACAACAATACGTCGCCGGAACCCGCCAGGTCAACCACGATCTTTGGTGCTCCAGGCACATACAGAGTTTCCACGTGGTTCTCCCTTCAGGTTAATTCAGGCCGGACGCCCTGGGGAATGTGATTCGCGGTGCGCTGGTATTGCGCGCGCAGCCAACCGATGCGCCCGGTCGCGGCAAAAGCGGTGGACCGCAACCATGTGGGCCAGAGTGTTGTCGCGGAGTACATGCGCGACCACTTCTGGGTGTGCTCCGTCAAAGGCCGCTCACGCTGCTCCCATTGGCGCGGTGCGCCCTCGATCGACGTCGCAGCGGCGACTTCGGTGGCCAGCGACAGCGCATTCATCATTGCGCAACCCCCGCCCTGACCGAGGTTGGGCGGCATGGCATGGGCTGCATCGCCCAGCACCGCGACGCGGCCGACCGACCAGCTCTTGAGGTGGATGGTCTGGAAGCGCACCCATTTGACATGCTCCCAATCGACGGCCTGCGGCATGCGCGCAATATCGTCTGCGAGCCCGGGAAACGCGCGCCGCCACGACTCAAGGTCCAGAGGCACACTTTGGCCGGCCTTGTCAGTGGCCAGACAACTCATGGCCACATAAATCTCATCGGCGGCACATGCGTTCCAGATCAGGCGCCTGGACCCCGACCAATATTCGATGGCGGCCGCTCCGGCCGCCAAGTCGATCGACGGCACACCCGCTCGAACCGGAAACACGAAGCGCATCGCGCCGTCCGGCAGGTAAGCCTGCTTGCCGAGCAAACCCAGCGAGTCCCGCACGCGTGAGTTCACCCCGTCGGCACCAATGACCAGATCGGCTCCCAGCACCCGCCCATCCTTGAGCAGCAGAGCACCCTGGGATTGCGCGCCCGTGACTTCCGAACCCAGCACGACCTCCACGCCTTCCTTTTGGGCGGCTGCGCACAAGACACCGACCAGATGCTGGCGCGAAATCCGGTAGGTCAGCTTGGCGGGGACCTGCGATGTGAGCCTTCCGTCGGCCTGGCGGGTCTCCAGGTGGGAAACCCGCACCGAACGCTGGAGCACCTCGTCCGCGACACCCAGCGCCTTGAGCACCAGGATGCCATTGCGATGCACCGCAATCCCGTAACCTTCGGCCCTGACAAACGGCGTGCGCTCGTGCACGCGGACCGTCCAACCCGCACGCGCCAGGGATATGGCAGCCACGAGGCCACCGAAACCCGCACCCGCAATCTCTGCATGCCGGGCCATCGCGCTAATGCCACCAGTGCGTCAACAGGAACCCGTCGCAGTTGGACGTGTTCTTGCCATCGCGTACCATCAGGCGAGATCTCCCTGAAGAACGCCGGACCGGATCACGACCTCGTCATCCAGCGTGACGGTGCAGTTGCGAATTGGGAGGTCGAAGTGGCCCAAGGTGTATCGGCCCGCAAACTCGTTGGCACCAGTCGAGTACAGGAAGTTTCCCCCGTAGACGCGTTGCTCCACCCCGTTGTGGTCGCCCCGGTCGTACATCGTCATGGAATCCCAGCGGGCACCGGTATTCAAGCCGAACCCGACATGCGCGGCTGAATACGCATTCCTGTCTTTCCAACCTGCGAAGTAGCTGCGCATCAATTCCGCGTCGAAACCTTCGCCCTCGACGCGAACCACGTAGTCGCTTTCGATCACCAGGCGTACCGGCGTTTCCATGTAGCGCTTGAAGGTGAGGTTGATGTCGCCGCGGTCCATCACCAGCACTCCGTTGATGGAGTTGGCGGTCGGAAAACAAGCGACCAGCCCGCCCGGCCAGTGGTCCATGCCGCCAGGAGCCTCGATCGCTCCCCACCCGCCACCCGCCGGCGCCCCTTCAACACGAATCACCAGATCCGTGCCGGCGTTTGAAGTAACCCGCATGGTTTTGGAAGACGTCAACTTCTTGAGCGCTTTTTGGAAACGGTCACGCACGGCCAGCGAGGGCCCACATCGTTCCAGGATTTCCGGGTGCTCATTGCTCACATACAACACACGAGCGCCCGCTTGCAGCACCTTGGGCAGTTCGGAAGAATGCATCACACCTTCAACGGTGCAGTCCACGACAAAGCTTGAAGCGCACAAGGCCGCGATGACACCATCGTTGCCCGCCAATGCGACCGAGCAACCAGTGGAGCGGATCGCTACTTCAGCTTGTTGGGCCGGCGTCGGCGCGATGACATGGAAAGGGCGTGCGCCGAGGCGCAAAAGTGCCAGTTCAGACAAATGGATGTTGACGGGGCGCGACAGTGTCTCCGACAATATCGCAACTGTTTCGCCCTTCTTGACACCGCACAACTCGAATGTGCGACAAAAACTATCGATCCATTTACCTTCTATTCGCTCACTGAGCATGCGCAACTCCAAGTTGCCTGAAGTGTGCTATTCGTGAAGGTGTGAAGCAAATGAAATAAAGGGAAGGGGCGATAACTTGCGTTCACTCCGAGCCCACCCAGGCGGCCGGCGCGTGCATCCTGGACCGGGCTGCGGCATCGGCAGACACCTGCGCTGCAGCCGCCCTGACCGCACTCAGAAATGTCTCGATGACCGGCAACTGCAGGCTGCCCTTGCGGTACACGATGCTGACTTCGTGTGATGGCCAGATCATCGCGGTCCGCACAGCCAGTATGTTGGTATAGGCGGGGTCGGTCGCCAGAAGCAAGCCCGGCAGGTAGCTCAGAAAAGGCTGCTGGCCGATGAGCTGCGCCATCAAGGTGGACGAGGTAGTCTCAACCGCAACCACTGGGGCCGAGCCGCCGTCAGTCACCATCATGGTCTTCAGTTGCTCCCGTTCCTGTTCCCCTGCGCTGGGCACGATCCAGCGAAAGCGGCTCAAGTCGCGTCCATTTACGACTTCGCGTTGATGCAGCGGGTGCGAGTGGTGCGCAACCACATAGGGTCGGTCGGTCAGGATGACTTCC
>JANNDB010000289.1:0-5563 GCA_031387285.1 Betaproteobacteria bacterium
TCTTCACCGGCACGGCCGGGTTGACCAGCAGCGCCAATGGCTGCATGGCGGTGCGCGCGATCGGTACAAAGTCTTTCAGCGTGGCATACGGCAGCTTGCCGTACAGCGCCGGGTTGATCACCATGACACCGGTGTTGGCAAGCATCAGCGTGTAGCCGTCGGGCGCGGCCTTCATGACGTCCTGCGCACCGACCGTACCGCCGGCGCCGGCCTTGTAGTCCACCAGCAGCGGCTGGCCCAGCACACCCTGCAGTTTCTCCGTGAGCAGGCGGGCATGCTGGTCGAGCGGTCCGCCGGCGGGGAAACCGATCACGATACGGATGGGCTTTTCAGGAAAGGCCGCCAGCGCCAGCATGGGCAACGCCAGCGCGAGCGCGGCCGCCAGCTTGAGTGCTCTGTGCATGGGCGTGCCTCAGTGGCCAAGGATCTTGGACAGGAAGTCTTTGCTGCGCTCGTTTTGCGGGTTGTTGAAGAAGTCGTGCGGGTTGTTCTGCTCGACGATCTGTCCCTGGTCCATGAAGATCACGCGGTCTGCCACCGCCTTGGCAAAACCCATCTCGTGCGTCACGCACAACATGGTGATGCCCTGTCCGGCCATCTCGACCATCACGTCGAGCACTTCCTTGATCATCTCCGGGTCGAGCGCCGAGGTGGGCTCGTCAAACAGCATGATCTTGGGTGTCAGGCACAAGGCGCGCGCAATGGCCACGCGCTGCTGCTGGCCGCCGGAGAGCTGCAGCGGGTATTTGTTGGCCTGCTCGGCGATCTTCACGCGCTTGAGCTGGGTCATGGCCTTTTCTTCGGCTTCCTTCTTGGGCATCTTGCCCACCCACATCGGCGACAGCGTGAGGTTCTCCAAAACCGTGAGGTGCGGGAACAAGTTGAACTGCTGGAACACCATGCCGACCTTCTTGCGGATGTCGTCGATGGCCTTCACGTCGTCGGTGAGTTCCACGCCATCGACCCACAGGTGCCCCTGCTGGTGCTCTTCAAGGCGGTTGATGCAGCGGATCAGCGTCGACTTGCCGGATCCGGACGGCCCGCAGATGACGATGCGTTCCCCCTGCGCCACACTGAGGTCGATGTCGCGCAGCACGTGGAAATTATTGCCGTACCACTTGTTGAGTTTGTCGAATTTGATGATGGGTTCAGCCATGGTGTTTTGCCTTGGTTTTCTTGAATCGGATTGGGAAAGGTCCATGACCACTCAGCGGGCCTTGCCCTTGTTGACCTGCTTCTCCACCCAGATGCTGTAACGCGACATCGAGAAGCAGAATACGAAGTAGATCATGGCAATGAACAGGTAACCTTCAATCTTGAAGGGCCGCCAGTTCGCATCGGAATTGAGCGCCAATGTCAGTGCGCCGGTCAGCTCGTACAGGCTCACGATGGTCACCAGCGAGGTGTCCTTGAACAGGCCGATGAAGTTGTTCATGATGCTGGGCACCACCATGGCCAGCGCCTGCGGCAGTACGATCTTGCGCTGCGTCTGCCAGTATGACAAACCCAGCGATGCCGCGGCTTCGAGCTGGCCTTTGGGGATCGCCTGCAAGCCGCCCCGGATGACTTCTGCCATGTAGGCGGCAGCGAACAGCGTGATGCCCACCAGCACACGAATCAACACGTCGATCGACAGGCCCTGCGGCATGAACAGCGGGAACATGAACGAAGCCATGAACAGCACCGAGATCAGCGGAACGCCGCGGATCAACTCGACGTACACCGTACAAACCGTGCGGATCGCCGGCAGGCTGGAGCGCCGGCCCAGGGCCACCACCATGGCGATCGGAAAGGCCATCGCCATCGACAGCGTGGCGAGCAGGATGGTCAGGGGCAGGCCGCCCCAGCGGTCTGTCTCGACTTTGCTGAGGCCGGACACGCCGCCATACATCAGCGCGAAAAATGCGGCCAGCACACCTACCCACAGCAGCAACAGCCACGGCTTCCAGAAGGCGCGGGTGCAGCTGGCCACCAGCAGCGCCAGCATCAGACCGGTGGCCACCAGCGGACGCCACTGCTCCTCGAACGGGTAGCGGCCGAACAGGATGAAGCGGTATTTCTCCGCCACCACACCCCAGCAGGCACCGACGCCTTCGACCCGGCAGGCGTCGAAGTTTGGTGCCCATGCGGCGCGGAACAGGGCCCAGCTCAGCAGCTGGGGCAACGCATAAGCCAGGATGGCACCGACCACCAGCGTAACAATGGAGGTGGAAACACTGCTGAAGAGGTTGATGCGGACCCAGGCCAGCAGGCCTTCGGTGTTGACCGGCGCAGGGCGCGGCGCGATCGGTTCGAAAGTATGGGATGTGGCCATGATCAACGCTCCTTGATCGCCGAGCGCGTGTTGTACCAGTTCATGAGCAGCGAGGTCGTGAGCGACGTCGTCAGGTACACCAGCATCACGATGGCGATACATTCGACGGCCCGGCCGGTCTGGTTCAATGCGGTGTTGGCGATGGACACCACGTCCGGGTAACCGATGGCGACGGCCAGTGAGGAGTTCTTGGTGAGGTTGAGGAACTGGTTGGTCATCGGCGGAATGATCACGCGCAAGGCCTGGGGCAACTGGACCAATTGCATCGACTGGTTCGGGCTGAGTCCCAGTGCGGCAGCGGCTTCACCCTGGCCGCGGGCCACCGAACTGATGCCTGCGCGCACCACTTCGGCGACGAAGGCAGCGGTATAGACAGTCAGGCCGATCAGAACCGAGAGGAATTCGGGCGTCAGCGCGCCGCCCTTTTCGATCGCGAACTCGCCCTTGATCGGGGAATCGAACTCCGCCGGTGCACCGCCTGCGAGCCAGCCGAGCGCCGCGCCGAGAAGAAGCATCAGCACCGGCAGCCAGAACATGCTGCGCAATTTGCCGGTCGCTTCGAACTGGCGGAACGCCCACTTGCGGTAGCCCCAGGCCACGAATGCGCCGGCGATCAGCCCGTAGAGCGCCCACAGGTGACCGGTGGCCCATAGCGGAATCGGGAAACTCAGGCCCCCCTTGCTCAGAAACATGGGGCCGAGCGCCCAGGCGTCCACGGCGTCAGGCAGGGCATCGGTGAACAGCAAATACCACATGAGAAGTTGCAGCAGCACCGGTACGTTGCGGAAGAACTCCACGTAGGCATAACACAGTCCACGCACCAGTGCGTTGCGCGAAAAACGGCCAATTCCCAGCAGCGTGCCCAGAATCGTGGTGAGGATGATGCCCAGGATGGCCACCCGCAAGGTATTGGTCAGCCCGATCAGGAAAGCTTGCCAGTAGGGGTGGCTGGAGTCGAATGTGTAAAGACTCTCGCCGATGTCAAAACCTGCCGGACCCAGGAGGAAGTCGAACCCGCTCTGGATGCCGCGCACCTGCATGTTGTGCAGCGTGTTGGCTGCCAGCCACCACCCGGCCCCCACCACCACGGAGATGGAAACGATCTGATAGATCAGCCCGCGGAACGCCTGGCTGCGCCAGGACCAGTTTTTCTTTTTGGGGGGGGATTGCTGGTTCATGGAATTCGCCCGGGATGCCCGGTCTGACAGGATGACCAAAAAAAACTGCCGGACCCAGGTGAGTGGTTCCGGCAGCGGCGGCTGATCCGTGTGTCAGCAGATCAGCGGATCGGGTAGGCGTACATCAGGCCGCCCTTGTTCCACAGGTTGTTGACGCCACGCGGCAGGTTCAGCGCGGTCTTGGGGCCGACGTTGCGCTCGTAGCTCTCGCCGTAGTTGCCCACTGCCTTGACGACGCGCGCCAGCCAGTCCTTGTCCAGACCGAGCAGCTTGCCGGTGTCTTCATTGCCACCACCGAGCATGCGCTGCACCACCGGGTCTACGCTGCTGCCCTTCATCTGGTCGACGTTGGCCTGGGTCACACCGTACTCTTCGGCTTCCATGGTGCCGTAGATCACCCATTTGACAATGGAGAACCACTCGTCATCACCACGGCGCACCATCGGGCCGAGCGGTTCTTTCGAAATCAGCTCTGGCAGGATCACGTGTTCTTTCGGGTCCTTGGCCTCCTTGCTGCGCACCGACGACAGGCCGGAGGCGTCCGTGGTGTAAGCGATGCAGCGACCAGAGAAGTAAGCTCCGGTAGCGGCTTCGACTTTCTCGAACACCACGGGTTTGACGTTGAGGCCGCCGGCTTTGGAGAAGTCAGTCAGGTTTTTTTCCGTCGTGGTACCGGACTGCACACACACGGTCTGGCCCTTGAGCTGCTTGGCGCTCTTGATCTTGCTCTTGACGGGGACCATGAAGCCCTGGCCGTCGTAGTAGTTCACCACGGTCTGGGTCAGGCCGAGCGAGGCGTCGCGGGTCAGGGTGAAGGTGGTATTGCGCGCCAGCACGTCGATTTCGCCGGACTGCAGCGCGGTGAAGCGTTGCTGCGCGGTGAGCGGAACATACTTGACTTTTTCCGGGTCGCTCAGGACGGCAGCGGCAAGGCCCTTGCACACGTCGATGTCCAGGCCGGACCACTTACCCGACGAATCGGCTTGGGCGAAACCGGCCAGGCCGGTATTCACGCCACAGATCACCTGGCCACGGGCCTTGATCGCGTCGAGCGTCTTGCCGGCATGCGCGGGGGCTGCCAGCAAGGCACCTGCGGTAGCGACGGCAGCGGCCGCCAGTTGTACTTTGGAAAATTTCATCGAACTAACTCCAGTTGGAAAAAAGGAATGTACAGCGGCCCCGGACAGCCGAGGCTAGCCAACCGCGTGACTTTAGCGCCTTCGGTTGGGGCCGCCATCGGGGTTTACTCGGACACGTTATGCAAGACAGTCATGGGTTGATCGGCGAGAACGCATTTCGCCACGCTCTGCTGCACGCATGGTTCGTGCCAGACCGGTGGCACTGGTGTAGACGCCGCGAGCCGGCGCAGACCACACAATCGCATGTGGGTGGCCCCGCATGCCGCAACGGGCATGCACCGCGCAGTCTGCGGTTAAGCTTGAACCCGAGCGCCGCGCCCGGATGCAAGGCGCCTTGCAGGAGACTTGTCAATGAGCGATTCAGGAACCCCTTGCGCCGCCGCCCGTCCGCGCCACTACCAATTCTGGCCCAAGCGGATTCCCTACCGGATCACGCCGCCAGCCACATCACTTTGGCACAACCTGGCGATCAGCGCACTGCGTTATCCCCAGAAGACGGCGATGGTGTTCTTTGGCCGAAAGACGCTGTATGCCGAACTGAAGGCACAGGCCGAGCAGCTGGCGGGTTACCTGCACCACATCGGTGTGAAGCCCGGCGACCGGGTGCTGCTGAATATGCAGAACTGTCCGCAACTGGTCGTCGCCCATTGGGCCATCCTGCGTGCCAACGCCGTGGTGGTTCCGGTGAATCCGATGAACCGGGCCGAGGAACTCAAGCACTACATCACCGATCCGGATGCGCGCGTTGCCATCACGACAGCCGATCTGGCGCCCGAACTGGCCTGTGCCAGCAACCAGTTGCCGGCACAGGAGCGGCTTGGCCACATCATCTCGACCCATTTCACCGACGCGTTCGACGTGCACGTGCAGGGTGAAGATGCGCCACCACCAGCCTGGCTGCCCTGGCTGACCACCCGTCACGCTGCACCCGC
>JANNDB010000798.1:0-1668 GCA_031387285.1 Betaproteobacteria bacterium
CATGAAAAAGCAGATGGCGGCGATGGGGTTGGCGATTGATTGGTCGCGCGAAATGGCGGCCTGCAAGCCTGAGTATTACAAGTGGAATCAGTGGATGTTTTTGAAGATGCTGGAAAAAGGCATCGCTTACCGCAAGACGCAAGTGGTCAATTGGGACCCCATCGACAAGACCGTGCTGGCCAACGAGCAGGTGGTTGATGGCCGTGGCTGGCGCACCGGCGCGGTAGTGGAGAAGCGCGAAATCCCCGGTTACTACCTGGCAATCTCGCAGCCCCAGTATGCAGAAGAATTGCTTGGCGATCTCGACAAGCTCGGCTGGCCCGAGAACGTCAAGACGATGCAACGCAACTGGATCGGCAAGTCGGTGGGCGTGCGGTTTGCGTTCACGCATGACATCAAGGAGACCATTGGGGAAAATGCTGGCAAGCTCGTGCAAGACGGCAAGCTCTACGTCTTCACCACGCGCGCCGACACCATCATGGGCGTGACCTTCATGGCGGTGGCGCCCGAGCATCCGCTCGCGACACTCGCCGCAGCCAGCGACGCCAAGCTCGCCGCCTTCATCGACGCATGCAAACGCGGCGGCGTCGCCGAAGCCGATGTTGCCACGCGCGACAAGGAAGGCATGCCCACCGGCCTGTTCGCAACGCACCCGCTCACTGGCGAGACGGTCGCGATCTGGGTCGGCAACTACGTGCTGATGACCTATGGCGACGGTGCAGTGATGGGGGTGCCGGCGCACGACGAGCGCGACTTCGCTTTTGCCAAAAAATATGCGTTGCCTATCAAGCAGGTCGTCGACGTGCAGGGCCAGGCTTTTTCCCTCGACGCCTGGCAGCCTTGGTACGAAGACAAGGACAATGGTGTGTGCATGCAGTCGGGCCAATACGACGGCCTGCCGTATCTGAAAGCAGTCGATGCCATCGCGGCTGATCTCGCAGCGAAACATCTCGGCGAGAAAAAAATCCAGTTCCGCCTGCGCGACTGGGGTATCAGCCGCCAGCGCTATTGGGGCACGCCGATTCCGATCATTCACTGCGATGCTTGCGGCGCGGTGCCGGTGCCGGAGAAAGATTTGCCCGTGCTACTGCCCGAAGACCTGGTGCCTGACGGCAGCGGCAACCCCCTCAACAAGGACGCGCGCTTCCTTAACGTGAAATGCCCGCAGTGCGGCGCGGATGCGCAGCGCGAGACCGACACGATGGACACCTTCATCGATTCGGCCTGGTACTACATGCGTTACACGTCGCCGAACAGCGCGCCTGGGCCATCCGAGGCCATGGTCGATGCCCGCAACGACTACTGGATGCCGATGGATCAATACATCGGCGGCATTGAGCACGCAGTGCTGCATTTGCTCTACGCGCGCTTCTGGACCAAGGTGATGCGCGACCTGGGTCTCGTGAAGTTCGATGAGCCGTTCACCAACCTGCTGTGCCAGGGCATGGTGGTCTGTGAGACCTTCTATCGCGAGGCAGCCGATGGCAAGATCACCTGGATCAACCCGGCCGATGTAGACCTCGTGTTCGATGACAAGGGCCGCACGGTCTCGGCCAAGTCCAAACTCGACGGCCAGTCCGTCGTCATCGGCGGCACCGAGAAGATGTCCAAGTCGAAAAACAATGGTGTCGATCCGCAGGCGATCATCGACGCCTACGGTGCCGACAC
>JANNDB010000817.1:0-6299 GCA_031387285.1 Betaproteobacteria bacterium
CGCGCCGAGTTCACCTGCCGCCTGCGCTGGGAGCCGGGCACGCTGGCGGTATGGGACAACCGCTGCCTGCTGCACCTGGCCATCAACGACTACGACGGCAGCCGCAGGCTGCTGCACCGCACCACCGTTGCGGGCGCGCGGGCAGTCGGGCCTTGAAAGACTGGCTCTGACGCAGGTTCACAGTTTCCCGCCCGTGCAGAGTCCGTCGGCCCGGGTGCTGGTGCTGGGCAGCATGCCCGGGGTGGCTTCGTTGCGCCTGCAGCAGTATTACGGCCATCCGCGCAATGTCTTCTGGAACATTGTTGGCACGGTGCTTGGCTTCGACCCTGCCTTGCCATACGAACAGCGCACGGCGGCGCTCGTCGGACGCAAGGTGGCCTTGTGGGATGTGCTGGCCTCGTGTGTGCGCGAGGGCAGTCTGGACTCGGCGATAGACGATTCCAGCGCCGTTGCGAATGACTTTGCGGCCTTCTTCGAGACCCACCCACACATCGTGCGGGTCTGCTTCAACGGCGCCAAGGCTGAGGTTGTTTATCGCAGGCATGTGCTGCCCCAGTTGGGGACACAACGCGCCATCCACTATGTGCGGCTACCCTCTACCAGTCCGGCGCATGCGGGCATGCCGTACAGGGCCAAACTTCAGGAATGGCGAGCCATAGGCCTCGACAATCTGCGGCCACCAGCGGTGTAGACGGCACTACACTGGTTCGCCAGTTTTCTTTCTTTTCATCAGGAGCCCGTATGCCCGCCAAAACCAAAGGCAAACCGGTCGATGGCTGTTTCCCCGATGACCCGGATTGCAGAATGGGCAGCTTGAGTGTCGAACGCGTTGGACGGGATGCTCAGGTTGAAGACCTCAAGGCAGCAGTTCTCGCGGTGGACCGTTGTGATTGGGCGAGCGATGAAGAGGTGGCTGCTGTATTTTCCAGGTACGCCGTGTAGGGTGAGAAGGAGCGCAATGCATACGGTCACGACCGAAGAGCGATTCAAGTCTCGTGCGGCAAAAAGCCCCAACGGTTTTCAGCATCCCAGCTTCAGCGTCTCTTGCTTAGCCCTGGAAGGATTCATGAAGAGGCAGGATAGGAGCGTTCGATCTTGAACTCGCCGCCCATTCTCACGCCCTACCAGTCCCAGTACGTCGCGTGGCTTCTGTCTCGCCGCATGGCGGGAGACTCCGCAGACCTGCTTGCTTCCACCCTCGTCGACGCACAGGTGGACCTCAATCCGCATCAGGTAGACGCAGCCCTATTTGCGTTTGAAAGCCCACTCTCCAAAGGAGTGATCCTGGCCGACGAAGTAGGGCTTGGAAAAACCATTGAGGCCGGTTTGGTCATTGCGCAGCGCTGGGCGGAACGCAAGAGGCGCATCCTCATCATCGTGCCGGCCAACCTGCGCAAACAGTGGCACCAGGAATTGCAAGACAAGTTCAGCCTGCAAGCCCTGATTCTGGAGACGAAGAACTACAACCAGTTGCGTAAGGCCGGCCAGTCGAACCCGTTTGACCAGCACAACCGCATCGTCATCTGCTCCTACCAGTTCGCCAAGTCCAAGGCGGACGACCTGCAACGTGTGCCGTGGCACCTGGCGGTGATGGACGAGGCGCACCGCCTGCGCAACGTCTACAAACCCAATAACGTAATTGGCAAAGCGCTCAAAGAGGCGCTAGCCCAGGCCCCCAAGGTGCTGCTTACCGCTACACCTCTTCAGAACTCGCTGTTGGAACTCTACGGTTTGGTCAGCCTGGTGGACGAGCGCGTATTTGGCGACCTTTCCAGCTTTCGGGACCAGTTTTCCGCGTTGGGTAATGCCGACACCTTTGCAAAACTGCGCTCGCGCCTGCAGACCGTGTGCAAACGCACTTTGCGCCGCCAGGTGCAACCCTACATCTCGTACACGCGGCGCATTCCGATGGTCGAACAGTTCACGCCCTCGCAGGACGAGCAGGCGCTGCGCGGCATGGTGGCTGATTACCTGCGCCGCCCGGCGCTCAATGCTCTTCCATCGGGCCAGCGGCAACTGATTTCTCTGGTGTTGTGGAAGTTGCTGGCATCCAGCAGTTACGCCATTGCCGGCGCCCTGGGGACCATGGCGCAGCGGCTGGAGAACCAGATCAAGGCCACGCCAGCGGAAGACTTGGCGGAAAAATTGGACGAAGACTACGAGTCTTTGGACGAAACCGAAGAAGAGTGGACTGAACCCGAGCTTGCCAGTACGCCGCAGCAATTGGCCAGCATTTCCGAAGAACTGGCCGAGCTGCGTGAATTCCAGCACCTGGCCACGCACATCCGCGACAACGCGAAAGGTCAGGCGCTGCTTAAGGCACTGGGCAAAGCCTTTGTAGAACTGGAAAAACTGGGCGCCAACAAGAAGGCCTTGATCTTCACGGAGTCCCGCCGCACGCAAGACTACCTGCTGGAGCTGCTGGAGCAAAGTGCCTACGCCGACCAGACCGTGTTGTTCAACGGCACCAACACCAGCGAGCAAACCGGGGAAATCTATGCAGCCTGGCTGCAACGCCATGCCGGCACCGACCGCATTTCCGGCTCACGCACAGCAGATACGCGCGCCGCGCTGGTGGAGCACTTCAGGGACACTGCGCAGATCATGATCGCCACCGAGGCGGGCGCAGAGGGCATCAACCTGCAGTTCTGCTCACTCGTCATCAACTACGACCTTCCATGGAACCCTCAGCGCATCGAGCAACGTATCGGCCGCTGCCACCGTTATGGCCAAAAGCACGACGTGGTGGTGGTCAACTTTATCGACCACAGCAATCCGGCGGACCAGCGCGTATACGAGTTGCTGGCGCAGAAGTTCCAGCTATTCGAAGGGGTGTTTGGTGCCAGCGACGAGGTGCTGGGCACCATCGGCAGCGGCGTGGACTTTGAGCGCCGCATTGCCGAGATCTACCAGACCTGCCGTAACCCACAGCAAATCGAAACCTCTTTCCAGCAGCTACAGCTTGACCTGTCCGGGGAGATCGACGCGGCCATGCTGAAAACACGGCAATTGCTGCTGGAAAACTTTGACGAGGCAGTGCAGGAAAAACTCAAGACGCGCCAGCATGAAAGCACCAGTGCACGCAACCGGTTTGAGCGCTTGCTGATGGACTTGACGCGGGCCGAACTGCACGGCAGCGCGCTGTTTGATGACACGGGTTTTACCTTGACCCAAACGCCGGCTGCCGTGGCTGAAGAGGAAGCTCCGCCTGGCCGCTACGAATTGCCCCGTCGCAGTGGTGAAGCCCATCTCTACCGAACCGGCCATCCTTTAGCCCAAGCACTGATTGAACAGGCACGCGGGCGCAAGCTACCAGTCGCCAAATTGCACTTCAGCTACGAGAGTTACGGCGCCAAGGTCTCGACCATGGAAGCGCTGCGTGGACGGAGCGGCTGGCTGGCGCTGAGTGTCTTGTCCATCGAGGCACTGGGAACCGCCGAGGACTACCTACTGTTGGCCGCGACTACTGATTCCGGCGACACCTTGCACGAAGAAGACCCTGAAAAGCTGTTGCGTTTGCCGGCCGAGCTGTTACCCGCACCAGTGCATGCGTTGCACGAGTCAGGCCCACTGGAAGCTGCCCTGAAGCAGCAAGAGAAGCAACGCATTCGCGAGGTGAATCAGCGCAATCTGGGCTACTTTGAGGCCGAGGTAGAAAAGCTCGACGCCTGGGCCGACGATCTCAAGTCCGGCCTTGAAAGCGCGGTGAAGGAGCTGGATCGCGACATCAAGAATGTCCGGCGTACGGCCGCCATTGCAGCCACGCTGGAGGAAAAGCTGCAATGGCAGAAACGCCAGCGAGAACTGGAAGAAACGCGTAGCCAATTGCGGCGCAAGATTTTTGACCGCCAGGATGAGATTGACGCGCAGCGCAATCGGCTGATTGAGGACCTGGAGGCGCGGCTGTCCCGACAAGTCCAGATTGCCAGAGTATTTACCATTGGGTGGCAACTAAGCTGAGAGCCGCGAAGCGTTAACAGGGATATTTCCATGAATTCTGACTACACCGCTGGCCCTGACGTGGCGTTAAACCCGAGGCCCATTACGCGCGTCATCGTCAAGCGTTTCCGAAGCTTTCCATCGGTCGTCCTTGACATGGGCAACCCGATTTTTGTGGTCGGCAGAAATGGCTCGGGCAAATCAAACCTGTCCGATGTATTTGCGTTCGTGGCGGAAGCCATGACGTCGCCCCTTCAAGCCGTGCTTGACCGCAAAGGTGGCATTGCCGCTGTTCGCAACCGGAGCTCGGTCAAGAGTGCGCCGCCCAATATGGGCCTGGCATTTGAGCTGGGTTCTTTCAACGGTGTTGACTGTGGCCGCTACGCCTTTGAGGTCAAGGCGCTGCCGAACTATGGCTTTCGTATTGTTCGGGAGCAGTGCCTGGTCCGGAAAAAGGACGGTAGTCGCTGGTGGTTTGACCGTGCGGACGGCTGGCAGAGCAACGCCGATGGCCTGACCCCGGCATTGGAGCCCACGGCATTGGCATTGCCCCTGGTAGGTGGTGACGAGCGGTTTGCCCCGATCTTCAAGGTGCTGGGTGGCATGCGGGTCTACTCGATTGAGCCAGCCAAACTGCGGGAGATGCAGGACCCGGACAGTGGCGTGGCGCTCAAGCCCGATGGCAGCAATGCAGCGAGTGTGCTTCAGGAGTTGATGCGCGGGGAAAAGGACAAGGCGCAAGAGTTGCGGGATGAGATCTACAGCTTTCTGGAAGCGATTGTCCCGGAGACTAAATCAGTAGTTCCCAAGAAACATGGCAACAAGCTTTCCATGAGTTTTTCGCAGGAATGGGGCCCGGGCAAAAAGCTGAGGTTCGATGCGTTCAACATGTCAGACGGTACGCTGCGCTCGCTGGGCTTGATCATGGCCGTATTCCAGAAGCCTAGTCCTTCCGTTTTGGTGATTGAAGAACCTGAGGCCACCATCCATCCCGGTGCGCTGGGTGCCGTGCTTGACCTGATTCATCGAGCTTCGAAGACCATGCAAGTCATGGTGACCACCCATAGCCCGGAGCTGCTGGATGCCAAGTGGCTGACGGAGGAAAACCTGCGCATCGTTTCGTGGCAGGGTGGCGCTTCACATCTGTCGCTGCCGTCGGAGGCCACACGTCAGGCGATACGAAGCCATTTGATGGGCGCAGGCGAGTTGCTCCGCTCGAACGCCTTGTATCCCGAGAGGCTTTTTGCAGACGATGAGGCATTGCGAAGCGGCAGCTTGTTCGAGAACCTTGCCGAGACTCCTGCGTGAAGCTGTATCCCATTGTTGAGGGGCACGGTGAAGTTACCGCCGTGCCGGTATTGCTGCGTCGCCTGCTGTGGGAACAAGCCCAGTGCTTCGGCGTGAGTGTTGGCATGCCGATTCGCCGATCCCAGTCCGAGTTTCGCCGCGAGGCCAAAGTCCACGCTGCGGTGCGGCTTGCTCTGTCGCAGCCGGAATGCGCGGGTATTCTGCTTTTGTTCGACGGGGAGGACGACTGCCCGGTGGAACTCGCGGCGCAGGTGCAGGAGTGGGCGCGGCAGGCAGCCGGCGCTGTACCCTGTGCCGTGGTTATTGCTTACCGCGAGTACGAAACGTGGTTCCTGGCTGCGATCGAGTCGCTGCGCGGTCGGTGCCGTATCAGCAACGACGCGGTGGCGCCGCCGAACCCCGAATCAAAGCGCAACGCTAAGGGTTCCCTGGAGGCGTTCATGCCTGTTGGCGTGTCTTATGCCGAAACCATCCACCAGGAAAAGCTGAGTGCGGTTTTCGACATGGCCCTGGCGCACCAGCGCAACCGGTCATTCCGCAAACTCACCAAGACTATTGGCGACATCCTCTTGGACCTGGGTCAGCCATTGCCAGCGTGGCCGCCGGCGGGGTGGTAGCCAGGCACTGTTCCCAAGCCATGCAAAAGCAAAAAATCGAACTCACCTGGCTCGGCAAAGACCAGCGGCCGCGGCTGGAGTTTGCTGCGTCCGAATGCCCATGTGGGAAACAGAAGGCAATTTGAGGTGAGGTCCGAACATGCTTAAAAAGTTCGTCGAGATCGATCACAAATGCTTTAAACAATTCAAGTGGGGAGCGCTGCCAGAGCTTGCACGGTTCAATTTGTTTTACGGCTGGAACGGCACCGGCAAGACCACGTTGTCCAACCTACTTGCGGATATTGATCGAAAAGCCCCGATCGAAGTCGGCACGGTTGTTTTTCGACTTAACAACATGAATATTCACGGGGACGGCATTGCTTCGGCCGAGCATGACCTGAACTTGCTTGCAGAGACACCGAAGGTCATGCAAGCCATTTTGGAGGGCATGCGCAG
>JANNDB010000848.1:0-4520 GCA_031387285.1 Betaproteobacteria bacterium
ACTGCAGCGCCTGGACGTACTTTGGCAGCGTCGGACGCGCCGCCAGTGCCGGGGTCTGGTTCCTGCCCATCTATCTGGGCCCTACGCTGGCGATGACGCTGGCCTGGGTGGTCGTGCGCAAGATGCTGCGCATCTCCAGGCTCTACCGCATCACCTCAATCGCCGACTTCATCGGCAGCCGTTACGGCAACAGCCACCTGCTGGCCGGCCTGGTGACATTGATCACGGTGGTGGGAATCATCCCGTACATCGCGCTGCAGCTCAAGGCGGTCGCCGTCGGGTATTCGGTGCTCACCACGCCGCTGGGGTCACCGCCGGCTGGCACGGGCGACTGGTGGCGCGACAGCACGCTGTACTTTGCGCTGGCGCTGGCGGGTTTTACCGCCGTATTCGGTGCGCGCCGCCTGGACGCGCTGGAACGCCACGAAGGCCTGGTGGCGGCAGTGGCCTTCGAGTCCATCGTCAAGCTGGTGGCCTTCATGGCCGTTGGTGTATTTGTGACCTACGGCCTGTTCGACGGCGTAGGCGACATCTTCCAGCGCGCGCGCGCCGACGCGACCCTGGCGCCATTGATGGCGGGCGCCAATCCTGCTGGTTTCGCGTACGGGCAGTGGTTCGCGCTGACCATCCTGGCCATGTTGTCCGTGGTCTTCCTGCCACGGCAATTCCAGGTGATGGTGGTGGAAAACGTAGAGGAGCAGCACCTGCGCCGCGCGGCCTGGGTCTTTCCGGGCTACCTCTTGCTGATCAACCTGTTTGTGCTGCCGATAGCCCTGGGCGGCCTGCTGCATTTCGGGGCCACGCGCATGGATCCGGAGGCCTTTGTGCTGTCGCTGCCACTGGCCAACGGACAACATGCCCTGGCCCTGCTGGCCTTTGTCGGCGGACTGTCGGCGGCCACCGGCATGGTGATCGTGGAGTTGATCGCTGTCTCCGGCATGGTCTGCAACGATCTGGTGATGCCTCTGTTGTTGCGCTGGCGCCGGTTTGGTGCGGCGTCGGCCGGCGACCTGACCGGGCTGCTGCTGTGGATCCGGCGCGCGGCCATCGTGGCCGTGCTGCTGCTGGGCTACAGCTACTTCCATCTGGCCGGCGAGGCCTACGCCCTGGTCAGCATCGGCCTGATCAGCTTCGCCGCGGTCGCGCAGTTTGCACCGGCCATGCTCGGGGGCATGTACTGGCGCGCCGGCACCCGCGCCGGCGCGCTGTGCGGCCTGCTGGCCGGGTCCTTTCTGTGGGCCTATACGCTGATGGTGCCGTCCATCGCCAAGTCCGGCTGGCTCGGCGCGGACTTCCTGCACCACGGACCATGGGGCCTGGCCTGGCTCAAACCGGAACAGCTGTTCGGCCTGGCCGGGCTGGACAACCTGACGCATTCGCTGTTCTGGAGCCTGTCGGCCAATCTGGGGGCCTATGTGCTGGTGTCCCTGTGGCGCACACCGTCGGCTGCGGAAACCAGCCAGGCCGTGCTTTTTGTGGACGTATTCGAACGCGCCGCGCAAGCCAACCCGGTCTTCTGGCGCGGCCGGGCCCGCCTGGACGACCTGAAAAACCTGCTGACGCGCTTTCTGGGAGCGGAGCGCACCGAAAGGCTGTTTGCCGGCGCCGCTGGCCAGCATACCGGGGCCACAGACGCACGCGCGCGGCTGGACGCGGCCTTTGTACGCCAGGTCGAAACCCACCTGGCCGGCGCGGTCGGTGCGGCCAGCGCGCGCATCATGGTCGCCTCGGTCACTGAGGAAGACCCGTTGGCGCTGGACGACGTGTTGGAGATACTCGACGAGTCATCCCAGTTGCGCCAGCACTCACGCGAACTGGAAGACAAGTCGCGCTCGCTCGAGATCGCCACCAGTGACCTGCGCACCGCCAATGAACAGCTCAAGAGCCTGGACCGGCTGAAGGACGACTTCATGTCGTCGGTGACCCACGAACTGCGTACCCCACTGACCTCCATCCGGGCGCTGGCCGAAATGATGGCCGATGACGCGCACATGCCAGGCGCCCGACGCCAGCAGTTTCTGGGCATCATCGTCAGTGAGACCGAGCGCCTGAGCCGCCTCGTCAACCAGGTACTGGACATGGCAAAGATCGAGTCCGGGCATGCCCAGTGGACCGTCGGCGCGCTCGACCTGGCGCAGCTGCTGCGCCAGGCCGTCCAGGCCACCACGGAACTGTTCCGCGAACGCGCGGCGAAGGTCGAATTGCGAGTGCCAACCCACCCAGCCATGCTGATGGCCGATGCCGATCGCCTGATGCAGGTCATGCAGAACCTGCTGTCCAACGCGGCGAAGTTCCTGCCGTCCTCCGGGGGGCATGTCGTGGTCAGCCTGGACACCACGCCCGGGCGGCTGCGCGTGACGGTCCGTGACAATGGCCCTGGCATACCAGCGCAGCAGCATGCCGCCGTGTTCGAGCGATTCCACCAGGCTGGCCACGCCGACGGGCGGCCACCGGGGACTGGCCTGGGTCTGCCGATCAGCCGGCAGATCATCGAACACTTCGGCGGCCGCCTGTGGATCGAGACCCAGGCGGGGCCGGGCGCTGCACTGGTGTTTGAACTGCCGTGTTTGCCCGGGCCGGAGCCGGCGCCCGGCGCAAGCGGCCCAATCTGACTACGCGGGGACGATATGCCACACAAGATCCTGATTGCAGACGACGAGCCCAACATCCTGTTGTCGCTTGAATACCTGATGGTGCGTGAAGGCTTTCAGGTCCTGCTGGCGCGCGACGGCAATGCGGCGCTGGAGATGATCCAGCGCGAGCGGCCCGATCTGGCGGTGCTCGATCTGATGATGCCGCACAAAAGCGGCCTGGAGGTATGCCAGGCGGTGCGCGCCGACCCGGCGCTGGATACCACCGTGATCCTGATGTTGTCGGCCAAGGGCCGCGACACCGACATTGCCAAAGGCCTGGCGCTGGGCGCCAACGCCTATATGACAAAGCCGTTCTCGACCCGCGAACTGGTCGTGCGGGTGCGCAGCCTGCTGGAGCCGGCGCCTTGAAGTCACCCGTGCCGGTCATCCTGCTGCCAGGTATCGCGCTGGGGTTGTGGTGCGTCCTGGTCGGTCTGGTGGTGTGGGCCACCTTGTCCGCAGCCGAACAGGAGGCGCTAGGCGCGATTCTGGCGTCGCGCGCGGCCCTGGTGCTGCTGGCCTGGGTCGTGGCCGGCGCCGCGCTGGCCTGGCTGGTGCAGAGGCTGGTCGACCGCCACATCGTGCCGCTGCAGCGCCTGGCCGAAGACGCCGGCGTGCTGCTGAGCACACCTGCGGCCACGCCGCTGGCAACGGAAGGCAGCGCGCCGGCACGTGCGCTCGCGGCCGTCGTCAACGCACTTGCCGCCGAGCGCACACAGCTGCTGGGCAACATGCGAGAGCAGGTGCGCGACGCGGCGCAACGGATCGACCAGGAACGCCGGCGTCTGGCGACCCTCATGGCCGAGTTGAGCCACAGCGTCGTGGTGTGCAACCTCGATGGGCGCATCCTGCTCTACAACCAGCGCGCCCGGTTGCAGTTCAAGGCGCTGGCGACGGCGTCCGACCAGGCCCACGGCGCTGGCGTGATCGGGCTCGGGCGCTCGATCTACCACGCTTTCGACCGCCGCCTGATCGATCATGCGCTGGACAACATCCGCTCGCGTCTGGCGCGCGGTGCGAGCAACCCGGCGGCCCAGTTTGTCACGACAACCCCTTCGGGCCAGTTGCTGCGCGTGCAGCTCGCAGCGGTGCTGGACGCCGCCGCATCTGCCGCCCCCGGCGCTGCGCCACCGGAGGCGGCCCGCATCGGCGGCTTTGTGATGATGCTCGACAACGTGACGCGCGAATTCGAGCAGGAGTCCCTGCGCGACCGCCTGCTGCACGCCATGACCGAGGGCAATCGCGGCTCGCTGGCCAACCTGCAGGCGGCCGTCGAAATGCTGCGGTACGACGACATGGACAGCAGCCTGCGCGAACGCTTTCTGGGCGTGATCCAGGAAGAAACCGCGACCATGGCTGAACGCGTGCGCACACTGGCCCAGACCAGTGCCAGCGGCCTCACTACACGCTGGCCGATGCAGGACATGCTGGGCACCGACCTGATGTCGGCCATCACGCGGCGCACCCAGGCCGACGACGGCCCGGCGCTGGAGATCAGCGAGCCGGCCGACGAGATCTGGCTGCGCGTGGTCAGCTTTTCACTGATCCAGGCGTTCGCCTATCTGGCCCGGCGTTTGTCCGAGGAACTGGGCGTGCGCCAAGGACAGTTGCGCCTGTCGCGCAGCGAGGGCCATGCGCACCTGGACTTGCTGTGGGTTGGGCAGGCCATGAGCACGGAAACCGCCATGGGCTGGGAGCTCGACCCGATCCGGGTGGCCGGGGGCACGACGCCCCTGACGGTGCGCGACGTTGTGGAGCGCCATGGCGGCGCCTTCTGGGTCGAGCGTGAACGCGCGCGCCACGCGATGTTCTTTCGCTTCCTGCTGCCGCTGGCCAGCGCGCTGGAGGCGGCACAGCCGGAGGAAACCGCGCCACTGGAGAGCCGGC
>JANNDB010000876.1:0-2946 GCA_031387285.1 Betaproteobacteria bacterium
AGAAATGCGCATGACACAGGACCTGCTCGAGACGATTGACAACGGCGTGGCAACGCTCACGATGAACCGGCCGCAGGCGCGCAATGCGCTGTCGCGCGAGATGATGGAGGCCTTGTCGCTGGCCCTGCCGCGGCTGGCGGCGGACACCCAGGTGCGCGCCGTGGTGCTCACTGGCACAGGCAAGGCATTCTGTTCCGGCGGGGACGTCAAGAACTTCGCCAAGGCGGCGGCCAGCGGCGTGGAGGCCATGGGTTTCGATCAGCGTGTGAACGACCTGCGCATGCGCATGGAAGTGTCGCGCATGCTGCATGAAATTCCCAAACCCACACTGGCGGTCATTCCGGGCCCGGCTGCCGGCGCCGGCTTGTCGCTGGCGCTGGCATGCGACCTGCGCATCGCCGCCGACGACGCCAAGCTGACCACGGCATTCTCCAAGGTGGGCCTGTCGGGCGATTTCGGTGGCAGCTATTTCCTGAATCATCTGGTCGGCGCGTCTCGGGCGCGCGAGCTGTACTTCACGGCGCGTGTGCTCACACCGGCCGAGGCGCTGCAGTGGGGCATGGTGGACCGGGTGGTTCCCTACGCCGACCTGGCGCAGGCCGCAACGGCGATGGCGCGCGAACTGGCCTCGCTGCCGACCATTGCCGTGGGTTACATGAAGAAAAACCTCAACGTCGGGCTGCGCGGATCGCTCTCCGACGTGCTCGACAGTGAAGCCATCCACATGATCCGCACCTTCGAGACCGCTGACCACAAAGGCGCAGCTGCCGCTTTCGTGGAGAAACGCGCGCCGGTTTTCAACGGACGCTAGGGGCCTGTCGGACAGGCGCCTGCTTGAAGTGGTCTGCAGGCGGGTCATGCTGCAGGGATGGCATGCAGTGCGGGAATCCGCCAGCCGCGCACTTCGGCGCGCGGGTTGTACATGCGCAGTATGAGATAGAAGCTCCCCCTGGGCGCCGGCAACCAGTTGGCAGGTTCGGCGGGCGCGCCATGACGTATGGAGAGGGTGAGCCCGCCGTCCGGGTCGCGCTGCAGTCCGGGCGTGCGGTCGCCGATCGAATAACGCTGCATGGCGTTGGCATACAGAAAGCGGTCTGCATCGTAAAGTGTGATCGACCAGAACGCGTCCACGGGTGGCAGATCACCCGGTTCAAAACGCAGCTGGTAGGCATGGTCGCCATGCAGCGGCTGCTTGGCCGAGTCGAAGTCACCCATGGAGTAGACCGCCTCCACGCTGTCGAGTGCGCCCAGGCCTTTATAGGCGGTGAGTGCGCGTACCAGGTAGTTGTTGCCGTAACGTCCGAGCGAAAAACTGGTCGCCCAGGGACGCGCCAGATGGCTGCGCGAGCCAGACAGCAGCAATGCGGCGCCGTCTTCCAGCCCCTGTTGCAAGCCATCGCGCAATGGCGCGTCCAGCCAGGCCCAGTCGAACGCCGCGCCTGCAACCAGCTTGCCGCGGCCAAACCAGTCAGCCAGCCCGGCATCGGCTGCAGGCGGCGGGTTGTCTGCAAGGCCCCGGCACAGGTTGGTAAAGAATGCGCCGGCAACGGCGGCGGCGTCGTGTGGACGTTCCTGCAGGGCGACCATGGTGTCCTGCGCCGGGCCGTGCCAGTCGCGCACGGCGGCTGGCGCCAGGCCGCTGTCGGTCGTCGCCGGTACTTCCAGGCGGATGTCGGCTTGCAGGGCCCGGGCCAGGGGAATGTCGTCGCCGCTGCCGACCACAATGCGCGCGATCATCCACACCAGATTCGTAGGCGAGCGGATCACGCGGGCACCCGCGGGCGCGGATGTGTCGGCTGGCGCGCCGGGGCCCAGGAGCAGCACCGTCTCGCCCTCCGGTGGGCTGGTACGCAGGCCCGGGTTGTCGAAGTTGGTGGTCCAGGCGTCGTACAGGGCGAGCACAAAATAGCGGCGCTGGTGCGCACGCGGGGAGGGCACGTGCAGCAGCCGGGGGCCGTTGGCCAGATTGATCCAGCCGGTGGTGTAGAGCAGGTCGTTGGCGCGGGTCACCACGTCGCGGTCGGCGGCGGTGGCGGCACGCTCCACATGCTGGATGCGGTCGATGCCGGCGCGCCAGGCGACCACCTCTGCTGGGTCCGTGCTGGTCTGCAGGCGGCAAGTGCGCAGCATCTCGACCAAGGGGTAACCCCAGACGAATGCCGCCAGACCGATGGACTGGCCGAGCGCGAAACGCGGGTCGCGCTTCATGCGCTGGCAGCGTCGCGGCCGACCACGACGGCGTCCACGGCGAACCCGCCGCCCTGGTCGGCCGGCAGGGCAATGAAGGGGTTCACGTCGATGCTCACCAGGCTCTCGCCGGCCGCCGCCGCCAGGCGCGACAGGGCCGCCAGGTTGCGTGCCAGGCAGGGAAGGTCGACGGCGGCGCGCCCGCGCGCGCCTTCGAGCAGGGCATGGCCCTTGGTGGAGCGGATCATCTGCAGCGCCTGCGCCTCGCTCACGGGCGCGGTGTGCAAGGCGACGTCGCCCAGCAACTCCACGAACACCCCGCCCAGGCCGAACAGCACCATCGGGCCGAACACCGGGTCGTACTGCGCGCCCAGGATGCACTCGACCCCGCCGCTCACCATGGGCGCCACCAGCACGCCTTCCAGCCGCGCCTGCGGGGCGTTGGCGCGCACCGTGGCCTGCATGGTGTCGTAGGCCTTACGTACCGCGTCTGCGCCGCGCAAGCCCAGCGCCACGCCGCCGACGTCGGACTTGTGCGTGATGTCGGGCGACACGATCTTGAGCACCACGGCGGTGCCCGTTGCGGCGGCTGCATCCACCGCTGCCTGGGCGCTGTGCACCACCTGGTTCGGCGCAATCTGCACACCCGCCGCGGCCAGCGTGGCCAGTCCCTGTGGTTCGGTCTGGGTGCCGGCGGGCAGGCGAGCGCCAGTGCGCGCGGGTTCGGGCAGTTGCGGCACCACCCGTGCAAAACCTTCC
>JANNDB010000877.1:0-4436 GCA_031387285.1 Betaproteobacteria bacterium
GTTGATGCGCGTGCCGTAGATGCGGTCGAGCAGGTGAAAGCCGATGTCGGTCTGGCGCGCCACGTCCAGGGCTTCGTCGATAAGGGCACGGGCTTCTTCGCGCCGCCCCTCGTGCAGCGCCACTTCGGACAGTCGTTGAAGAGACAAGGCTTCGCCGACCGGGCCGCCGATGGCGCGGTGCAGCCGCGCACCTTCGCGCAAGTGTTCGCGCGCGGCCGGCAGGTTGCCCTGCAGCCATTCAGCCTCGCCGCGCAGCGTCACGCCGAAGGCATGGCCGCGAGCCGCACCCAGGCGCTGTGCCTCGGTGGAGATCGCCTGGGCGAACGTGATGACATCGGCGTACGGCCGCGCGCCGTAAAGGAATCGCTGCGTGATGCACAGATGCCCGTCAAACACGCGCAGCGCCAGGTGCGGCACATGGCTGGTTTCGTGCAGGTCAGCCCAGACGCTGCGGTGCAGATCGCCACGGGCATGCGCAGCAGCGGCCTGCGCCCAGGAGGCGATGACCAGCGAGGTGGTGTCGCCCGACTGCAGGGCCAGTTGTCGCGCCACCGCCGCCTTGGCCGTACCGACAGCCGGATCGCCCGCGCCGAGTGCAGCGGCGCCGCTATAGGCCAGCGCCTCGCAAAGACGCCCTTCGACACTGGTGAGCTTTAGCCCGGCCAGAACGAGCAGCGCGCCCTTGGGATCGCCCAGCTTCACCTGGGCCAATGCGGCTTTGGCACGCAGGTTGTCGCATTCGGGCTCGCCCGCGGCGTCGGCGGCTGCGTGGTAGGCGGCCAGCGCGGCGGGTTCACCCATGGCGTCGAGCGATTCTGCGCGCAGCCGCAGGGCCTCGGCGTGGGCCGGCTGGAACGCGAGCAGCGGCTCAAGGTGGCGCAAGGCATCGCTGAATGCCGCCAGGCGAAGGGCCTCGCGCGCGGCGGCCAGCAACCAAGGTTGGGCGTCGCGTGCATGGCCGGCCTCCAGCCAGTGTCGGGCAATGCTGGCCGGCGGCATGTCGAGTTCAGCCAGTCGGGTAGCGATCTTGCGGTGCAACTTCAGCCTGCGGTGCGGTGGCACCTGTTCGATCAGCGCCTGTTGCACCAGGTGGTGACGGAAGCGGTAGCGGCTGTCGGACGGCAACAGCACCCCGGCAGCCAGCGCGGCGTCCAGGGATTCCAGGCTGGGCACCTGCGCCTCGGCTGCGAGTGCCTCAACCGTGCCGACATCGAACTCGTCGCTGCACAGGGCCAGCCACTTGAGCAGGGCCAGCGCGCTGTCTGGCACATCGCACAGCCGCTCGATGATGGCATCGGCCGTGTTCTCCGGCAGCCGCGCCTGGACGCCTGCCGCCGCACAGCGTGCCAGCTCGATCGCCGCGAACGGGTTGCCTTCGGCGGTGCGCACGACCCGCGCCACCACCTCGTCGGCCAATGCGGAAGGCGCAGCGCGCACCACCAGGCGGCGACACTCGTCATCGGGCAGCGGCTCCACATCGAGCAGCTGCAGGACGCCGGAGCGCTGCAACCGGGCCAAGGCGCGCGCCAAGGCAGTGCCCGCCACGGGCGCCCGGGTGCCCATCAATACGCACAACCCGGAGCCGGTGGCCGCCAGCTGCGTGAGCACGTCCACGTCTGCATCGTCCACCAGATGCACGTCGTCAACCTGCAATAGCACTTCGCGGCCCGGCGCCGAGGCCAGCAGCAGCCTGCGCATCGCACCCACGACCTGGTGTCGGCCCAACGGGCCGGGCAGCGCATCGGCAGGTGCCGCCTGCGGGCTGACCAATGCAATAACGGCGCGCGCCTGTGCGCCGATGCGGTCGAGCACCCCGCGGTCGTGCAGGATCAGCCGCTCGGCAATGGTCGCCATCACAGCATAGGCGCGACCAGTCTGCGAGGCGTCAACCCGCCACACCGCCCAGCCGCGCGACTCGGCCTGGGCGGCGATTTCACGGCCGAGCGCACTCTTGCCGATACCAGCCGGTCCACGCAGCACCACACCTCCGGGTCGCTTCACGTGCCCCATTCCCAGCCACGCGGCCGCCTGGGCACAGGCTACGGAACGGCCGACAAATGCCGGCCCGACCAACTGCAGGCCAGCGATGCAGCGCTCGTACAGCGCCTGCGTTTGCGCATCGGGTGACACGCCCAGACCCTGCTGAAGCGCCTCGCGCAGGTGGGCATACCAGCGCAGGGCCGCGGCGCGGTTTCCTGCGGTGAGATCACGCTGCATCAGCGCCCGGTGGGCTGGTTCGTCTTCCGGGTCGAGTTGCGCCACCCGCTCCCATTGGCCACTGGCCCGCAGCAGTTGCAGGTGCCGATCGCGCAGCCGCTCACGGGTCGCCTCGGCCCAGGGTTCGAAACGCGCGCCGGGGAGCAGGTCTGCGCCATAGCTGCCGGCAACGTCAGCACAGTCCGCAGGGTCGCGGCGCACCAGGGCAGCATCCGCCCGCTGCTCGAAGCGATGTGCATCCACCATGACCGGCCGCTCTGGCCACAGCAGCACTTCGCCAGCCTGAAGAACGATGCCGTCATGCCGCCCAAGCGCCTGACGCGCGTGGTGCGCCGCCTTGCGCAGGTTGGCGGCACCGGCCTCGTGCTCGAGCTGCGGCCACAAGGCGTCTATCACACCATCACGGGTCATGCGCTGGCGCGGCTGCAGACCCAGCAGCTGCACCAACTGCGCCGCGCGCAAGCTGGGCCAGCGCTCGGCCGCTACCTCGACGCCGTCGATCGCGACGGCAAAACGACCGAGCAGGAAGACCTCAAGTCGGGCCAGGGCAACAGGATTCGGGGAATGTGGGTCGACGTTCATGGCCGCCAGTATCTGGCAGCTTGGCAAGGCCCACAAGCCGCGCGGGGCCCAGGAACGAATCAGGAACGCCGGCTGCATAAGCTTCCAATTCACAGGTCCGACGGTGGACCTGCCAAACTCAAGGAGTTTTCCAGCATGACGCAACCCACCACCTCCCTCTATGAACGTCTGGGCCGCCGCGAGGGCATCACCCGCATCACGGCAGACCTTATGAAGAACCATCTGGCCAACCCGCTGGTGAAGACCCGCTTCATGAACAGCCAAGACATCGGGCGCGTGGAGCGCCGCGCGATCGAGTTCTTCTGCGCCGGCACCGGTGGGCCCGAGGCCTACACCGGGCAGGACATGGTGGCCACGCACAAGGGGATGAACATCAGCGAGCAGGAGTTCATGTCCGTCATCGACGACGCCATGGACGCGCTGGAGAAGAATGCGATTGACGAGGCCACACGCAACGATGTGTTGGCGGTGCTCTGGTCGATGCGGCGCGACGTGGTGCGGCTGTAACGGGCGCGCTGGCGGGGTGCTGGGATTGGCAGCCCGCGCGCGGCAAAGGCTGAGTGGTCTTTTATCAGGCCCGCGCCGCCGCGATGTCGGCGCCCTCGCGCAGCGCACGCAGCTTCTTCCAGGTGACCGCCGGGTCGATCTTGCCGTATCCGGCAAAGGTGCCGAATCCGCAGTCCGTGCTCGCGATTACGCGATCCTGGCCGACGATGGCGGTGAAGCGCTCGATGCGCTGCGCGATGAGCTCCGGGTGCTCCACGTAATTGGAGCAGGTGTCGATCAAGCCGGGCGCCAGTATCTTGTTGTCGGGGATGTTGGCGTCGGCCCACACCTTCCACTCGTGCTCGTGGCGCGGATTGGCGGCTTCAAACAGGATCGTCGCAGGGCGCGCCTTGAGAATGATGTCGATCACGCGCTCGAGCGCAATGTCGTGGTCGTGCGGGCCCTCGTAGTTGCCCCAGCACACATGCATACGCATCTTCTCAGGCGCAATATTGGCCGTCGCGGCGTTCAGCGCCTCGACGTTGGCGGCGGCGATCTTCACGAACTCCGCTTCGCTTGCGTCTTGAAAACCGGTGTGGCGTGCCATCGCCAGATCAGGGCAATCGAGCTGCAACTGGAAGCCGCTGGCGGCAATGGCTTCGTACTCCGGTTGCATGGCAGCCACGAGATCGGCCAGGTAGGCCTCGTGGCTGGGGTAGTAGGCGTTGGGCTGAAAGGCGGTGATGAGGCCGGGTGACGCCGCGTTCAGAAAGCCTTTCACCTTGCGGCCCGCCATGGCCTGGGTGAAGCGGCGGATGTCCTCCAGGCAGGGCTCCAGATTGACGAGCTTGACCGGGCCGATGCAGCTGGCCCGCACAAACTCCTGCTCTCCCAGGATGGCCGCGAGCTTCTTGCGCAGTTCCGGCAGGGGTGCCAGATCGAGCGCGGGCTTGCGCGTGACGTTGCCGCCAAAGCCGGACAGGCGCTCGGTAATGTAGGTCGAGTAACCCACCTTTCCGAGCTCGCCGTCGCTGACCACCGACACACCCGCCTCTTCCTGGCGCGCCACGGCTTCGGTGACGGCGGCCTGCACCAGCCGGTCGAACTCGGCGGCGTCGTAGGCCTTGCCATGGTCGCGCGCCAGGAGCAGC
>JANNDB010000925.1:0-6277 GCA_031387285.1 Betaproteobacteria bacterium
ACCGGCGCGATCCGGAAATCTCGACATTGAACGGCGTTGGCGGCGCCTGGAACGGCATGGCGGCGGCCCCGTCGGCGGCGCCGGCACGCAGCAGGTCCATGATGCCGCTGCCGATGCCGGGCAGGATGTCGCGTCCGGCGCGTGCCGCCTCACTGAGTTGCTGCAGCAGGCTTGCGGGAACGGCCCTGGCGCGGCTCGATGCCGCGGGCGGCAGCAAATCCTGCGCCCACAAGGGGGGACGGTTTTCGCGGGCATTCGATGACAACCCGCGCGCCATAATCTTTGCGCCCGACACGCCGTCGACCAGCGCATGGTGCATCTTGATATAGGTGGCGAAACGGCCGCCCGGCAGGCCTTCGATCACATAGGCTTCCCACAGCGGCCGGTTGCGGTCTATCAGGTTCCCGTGCAGGCGCGACACCATCGCCAGCAGCTCGCGGATCCGCCCCGGATGGGGCAGCGCCAGGTGGCGCAGGTGGTAGTCGAGCTCGAACTCCTTGTCTTCCTCCCAGTACCACAGGCCCATGCGCAGCACCGGCCGCAGGTTGAACGGCGCGTGCGCCTGCAGGTGCGCGCCCCACTGCGCGATCAGCCGCGCGACAAAGTCCGCCCCCGCACCGGCAGGCGGCGAATAGATGTTCAGACCCGCCACGTGCATGGGCTGGTTGCGCGTCTCCATCCACAGGAACGCCGAGTCGGTCGGGCTGAGTGCTTGCATGGTCCGGGTTCCCAGGGTTGATTGGCGGGCGGATAGCGGTTACGGCAGCCGCTCCACCGCCGGCATGTTCCAGCTGCCATCGAGCGCGGCAGCCTGCGGCCAGTAAAGTCGGGCGTTGAGCAGAAAGGGTACACCGGCGCGCACCGGCAGCCAGTTGCGCAGCAGATGCGGCGGCGGCGCCTCCGCCTGGACCAGCAGATCGAGCGATCCGTCCGGGTTGTAGACGAGCGGATCGCGGTCGCCCAGGGCGTAGCGGCCGATCGGGTTGTCGATGAAGAAGTCATCGGCGCCATAGGCCGTGACGGACCAGAAGGCCCGCACTGGCGGCAGTGCGCCCTTGGCAAAGTGGATGCGGTAGCGATGGTCACCGTGCAGGGGCGTCCCCTGGGCGTCGACGCCGGCGCTGGGATAGGTGGCGTCGGCCGGCAGGTTCGCGCCCAGCCCGATCATCGCCACCACGGCGCGGATGTTGTAGGCCGTGCCGTAGTCGCCCAGGATGGCAGGCGGTGTGACCCAGCCGCGCACATGGGGACGCTTGCGCAGTTCACGCGCCACCGTCAGGTCCGCAATCCATCGGCCCAGACCGACGGCCCAGCGGTCGCCGGTGTCCCACTGCGGCGGTGTACCCGGCGCAACGCCCAGGCGCGCCAGCTTGCCCAGCATGGGCGCGTCGGCCGGCGCTGGCGGGTTGTCGACCATGAGGTGTGCGAGCCGCGTGAAGAAGGTCTGCACATCCATGGCACGCATCTGCGCGATGGGTGGCGGCGGCCCGCCCTCGCCCGTGCGCGCCACCGTACCGGCCGGTGGCGGCGGCGCTGGCTTGCCAGCCTGCCAGTCGGCGAGCGAACGCAAGCTGATGCCGTCCTGCAAGGCATGCACGATCGCGTAGTCGTTCATGTCGCGTGTCTGCGTGCGGCCGATCAGCCACACCAGGTCGGTGGGCGCGCGCAGCAGCGTCAGGCCCGCCGGAATTTCACCATTCCAGCGCGGCCCAGCCAGCAGGAATCGGCCGCCCGCGGTGCCGTTCAGCCGTGTACCGGGCGACGCGAACACGTTGGTCCAGGCGTCCAGGAAGGGCATCACCTCGTAGCGCACGTCGTTGGGCGCCATTTCAAACACCCAGGGCCCCTGCGCCATGCGGATGAATGCCGTGGTGTAGAGGGTGTCAACGTTGGGCCGCACCACATCGCGAAAGCGCGCATCAGGAAATTGCCGCACCCGCCGCAGCTGGTTTTCCGGCCCGTTCACCTGTACCGCCTGGGCCCGCGTCACGTCCATGATGACGAGCGGGAAGCCATATATATAGGCCTCGGCGCCCAGCACGATCTGCTCGCCCTTGGCAACCATCAGACCGGCGACCGCCAGCAGCGTGCCACTGACGCCCACTATCAGCGCCCAGATCCAGCGCCGCCTTGCCGCAGTTCTCTGGGCCTGTGTCATGGGCCCGGTGCGTTCAGTATGGTGCGAAAGCCGAGATGGCTGGCGGCGAGGTCTTCGTCCTGCGCCTGGCGCGCGCCAGCACGGTAACGCATGCAGTAGTTCGGCGCGCACAGGAACGAGCCACCCTTGATCACGCGCTGCGGTGCGGACTGCGCGCCAACCAGGGGCGCCACACCGCCGGCCGGCTGCGCGTGGTCCTCGGTCCATCGATCGGCCGTGAGTTCCCACACGTTGCCGATCATGTCGTGCAGGCCATACGCGTTGGGCGCATAACAGCCCGTGGGTGCCACGCCGATGAAGCCGTCCTCGCCGGAGTTGACCACCGGGAACAGGCCCTGCCAGGTATTGGCAGACTTGGGCTGGACATGGTCGATTGCGGTGCTCCCGCCACGCGCAGCCCATTCCCACTGCGCCTCGCCCGGCAAGCTGCGGCCCTTCCAGCGCGCGTAGGCCTGCGCGTCCTCAAAGGTGACGGCCACCACCGGGAACGCGCCGCGCCCCTCGATGCTGGTCTGTGGCCCTCCCGGATGGCGCCAGCTGGCACCGGGCGTGTAACGCCACCATTGCGCCACGTCACCCTGACCGCCGGCGGCGTTGGGCATGACAAACACCACCGCACCGGGTTGCAGCATGTCGCTCGGCAGTTGCGGGTGTTGCTTCGGGTCGAGCGCCCGTTCTGCCACCGTGACGTAAGCGGTGGCCTTCACAAACGCCGCAAAATCGTCGTTGCTCACCTCGGTGCGGTCCATCCAGAACCCGGCAACAGGCGTGGTGCGTACCGGCTGCTCCTGCGGGTAGACGGTGTCACCAAAATCCAGTGTCCCGGGGGGAACCCAGACCATGCCGGGGTGCGGGGCGCCGGGCGCATCGCCCGCAAAGTCACAGCGCAGGGGCTCGGTGCGGGCCTTGCTGGCGGCCTGCCGCGCCGCATCGGCCCATACCCACCATGCCGCTGCGGCAGTTGCTGTGGCTACCAGCGCAAGCGCAAGAGCCCAGCGGCGGTAACGCCCCGTGATCATGGTCCGCGACGCTGCACGGCTGGACTCCATCGGACGATGGCCTGAGCGGCGGCTTGCTTCAGTTCACCCAGTAGGTGTACTCGTCGGCGGCCGTCACCGGTTGGTCCAGCGTCTTGTCGATGAACACCGGGCCTTCCAGGAAAGACTCCCACAGCGGGGGCGGCATGCCGGCATGGTGCACCTCCATCTTGGCCTTCATCTGGGCCAACCGCTGCGGCTCCTGCGCTGCCAGATTGCGCTGCTCGGTGGGGTCCACGGCAAGGTTGAACAGCCACTCCTTCTTCGGCCGACCGGCCACGATGAGTTTCCAGTTGTCGTCGCGCATGGCGCGGTAGGGGCCGGCGCGCCAGTACAGGGGGCGCGCCGGTTGCGGCGTCGCATTCGCAGCCAGGTGCGGCAGCAGGTTGACACCGTCGATCACGCGGTCAGCCGGAAGGCGGGCGCCGGCCGCCGCCGCCACGGTGGGCAGGATGTCGATGTTGGAGACCGGCTGTGCATAGGTGCTGCCGGCAGGGATACGCCCGGGCCATTGCGCCACGAAAGGCACGCGCACACCGCCCTCGAAGAAGGTCAGCTTCCAGCCGCGATAGGGCTTGTTCACCTCGGGCAGCCCGATGTAGCCGGGCGCACCGTTGTCGCTGGTGAAGATGACGATGGTGTTCTCTGTGAGCCCCTGCTCCTTCAGTGCCTCCAGCACACGCGCCACGGAACGGTCGACCGAGCGCACCATGCCGGCATACACACGGCGGCGGTGGTCGGCCTTGCTGCTGACAGCCTCGTAATCGGACCGCGTGGCCTGCAGCGGCGAATGCACGCCCCAGTGCGCCAGGTAGAGGAAGAACGGCCGATTCCGGTTCTGACGGATGGCGTTGACTGCTTCGTCGGTGAAGTAGTCGGTCAGGTACTTCGCCGGCTTGAAGTGCTTGCCATTGTTGAAGCTCACCGCCTCGCGCCCGTTGGCCCACAGGAACTTGTCGATAGGATCAAATTCCTGTTTGGCGCTGAGCATGTTGGCGTCATCCTCCTGCCAGTACAGCAGGCCTTCCATGTTGAGGCTCTCGTCGAACCCCTGGTTGTTCGGGCGCAGCGCGGTCGCCTGCCCTAGATGCCACTTGCCGATGTGCATGGTGTGGTAGCCCCGGGCCTTCAGCGTCTCCGCCATCGTGATCTCGGACGCCGGCATGCCGAGCTCGTCGAAACCTTTGGAGGCGGCTGCCTTCTCCTTGTCGATGATCTGCGGATAAAGTTGATTGGGGTTGTTTCCGAGTACTGGCAGCAGCTTGGCCATCGCGCCCGGCGTAGGCGTGAATTCCACACCGAAGCGCCACGGATAACGACCCGTCATCAGCGCCGCGCGCGACACGGTGCAGATGGCGCTGCCTGCGTAACCGGCGTCGAAACGCACCCCCGCGCGGGCGATGGCGTCGATGGCTGGCGTCGGCACACCAAGCGCGGCATACCCGCCACCATGGGTGGTGACATCGTTCATGCCCATGTCGTCGGCCAGGATCACCACGATGTTCGGCGGCCGCGCGCTGACCGGCTGGCCTGCGGTGGCAGGGCCTGCCTCCCACGGCACGGGGTGGTTCGGCTGCAGCGGCTTGAACACGGCATTCGTCCAGCCCATGGCGTGCAGCAACAGATAGGTACGGTTTGCGTACGCCAGCGCGGCGAGCGTGGCGAGCACCAAGGCTGCAATGGCTAGAGTCCTGCGCAATTTCATCTTTTTCGTCTCCTGATCGCCAAATGTTCAGCCAGCCCCTGGCGCCAGCGGGCCGGCCCTGCTCAAGCTGCCAGCCGCACCAGCAGCGCCGCCATGCCCGCCAGCAGTACGCCCACGGCGAACCGCACCAGCACCAGGCTCACGATCGGCTTGACCGGGAACACATGGGTCTTTTCGATGGCGGCCCATTTGTGCATCACGATATCGTCGCGCTCGATCTGCCGGGCAAAATGCAGGAAGTCGCGCCGGCTGCGGTAACGCACGCTGGCGACATAGTGCCATGCGTCCGCACCCTCGGGCGCGATGAAGCTGCCCGACGTTCGCGCAATGAATACCGGGAGGCAAGCGCGCCGGATCAAGGGCCATGCGATGGCACGGCCATAGCGCCGGTCCGCGGCGCGCGGGTCGTCGCCGTAGCTGTGGCCTGGCGGGTACAGGGCGCGGGCCCGGTAGCGCACCAGGTTATGCATCACGAACTCGGCACCGTCGTCGTTGGATAGCAGCGTGCGCAGCTGGTCGAGCAGTTGCTCATGGCCTGGCCGCGCGGCGCCCTGGCCCAGTGCGGCAATCGCCGCATCGACCTCGGCGGCCGTCAGCGGCTTCCCGCGGCCACCGTACCACAGCAAAAAAACGGCATACAGCGCCAACGCGCCGCCAACGATCCAGGCACTAGCGCTCACGCGGACTGGCCGACGATCTGGAACAGGGCGGTGTTGTCACGCAGCCACTGCTGTGACAACACGGCCTGGTGCTGGCTGGGATGAAAGTCCTGCGCGAAGTAGTCACGCCACAGGCGGTAGTTGCCGCGGATCATGCCGTCCCGCGAAAACAGCAAGCGCGCCGCGCTGCGCCAGGTGCTCCACCGGTACAGGCTGCCATCGTGGCGCAGGTTGCGCACGGTCTGGCGCAGCACGTCCCCCAGGAAGGTGGCCGTAATGTATTTGAATACCTGGATGCGCCAATGGTGGTTGCCACCGAGCGCCTGGTACATGTCGAACGCGGTGTTGCGGTGCTCCGACTCCTCGGCGCTGTGCCAGTGCCAGAGCGTGCGCAGGCGCGGTTCGGCGCCAGCAAGCGCTTGCGGGTGACGCATGAGCCAGTCCGCAAAGATCGCGGTGAAGTGCTCGGTCGCGGCGGTCGCGGCTACCTTGTTGCGCAGGTCGTCGCCCACATGCGCATCGCGGCGCTCTTGCGCATTGCGTTCGATCCAGTTGTCGAAACCAAGCGTATCCAGATGCCGGTTGAACAAGGCGTGGATGCGCCGGTGTGTCGCCTCCTGCCCGATGAAACCCTGCACTTCGACCGCCATGGCAGCGCGCTTGTCCTCGGGCAAGGCCTTGAGTCCGTCGCGCACGGAGTCAATGAAGTACTGCTCGC
>JANNDB010000953.1:0-3497 GCA_031387285.1 Betaproteobacteria bacterium
GTGTGGGCGGCATCACGTTTGGGCTTGTCGCTCTTGCCAAAACCCGGCATGTCGGGGGCAACCACACGGTCCCCGGCGGCCAGGAACACCGGAATCATCTTGCGAAACAGATAGCTCCAGGCCGGGTTGCCATGCAGGCACAACCAGGTACGGCGGGCATCGCGTGGCCCTTCATCGAGGTAGTGCAGACGCAGGCCGTCCAGCGCCGGCAGGTCATTGACATAGTGCGGCTGCCACGGGTAGTCCGGAATGCTGGCAAAGCAGGACTCCGGCGTGCGCAGCGCGTCTTCGCGCAAGGGCCATGGGTTCACAGGTTTTTCCTCCCGTCGTTTCGCAAAGAATGATTGCAGCATGGCGCTCGATTCCGCCGCGCCGGCGCCACCGGCCAGCGTGGTGTGGTGGTTGAGGCGGCCTTCGGCAAACAGGTTCAGTACCGAGCCGGCCGCTCCGGTCTTGGGGTCGCCGGCGCCAAACACCACACGCGCCAGCCGGGCATGCAGCATGGCGCCCGCACACATGGCGCAGGGCTCCAGCGTCACGTACAGCGTACAGCCGTCGAGCCGGTAATTGCCCAGAGCCAGCGCAGCGCGACGCAAGGCGACGATCTCGGCATGCGCCGTGGGGTCGTGTGACGCAATGCACAGGTTGTGTCCGACGCCGATGACCTGACCGTCGTGCACCACGATGGCGCCGACCGGTACCTCGCCTGCCGCCTGCGCCAATTGCGCGTGCGCAAGTGCCTGCGCCATGAAGCGGGTGTCGACGGCCTCCTGCGTCATGCACTCAATCGGGATTGACACCCATGCCCACCCTGTCCATCCAGGGCAACAGGCCTTGTGCACTGGCGTCGCCAGAGGCATAGGCTTCGCGCATGCCGGCATAGGCTTCCGGACGGTGCTGGTTCAGCTTGAGCTTGCACTGCCACTGCGTCACCGTGAGTTCGAAGCCCACAATGCCGGCCAGCATCTTGTGCTGGAACTCGGTGCCCAGATCGATCCACTGCTGCGCGTAGGCCGGCTCATGGTCCTTGATGAGCTTCTTCAGCAGACGGTCTTTCTGCAAGGGCTCGGTGAGCAGCTCCGCCTGCACCGTGCAGTGCACCGCCACATAGTTCCAGCTCGGCACGCGCATGCGGTCCGGGTAGATCTTGGGCGACTGGTAGGCCTGCGGCCCCAGGAACGCCACGACCGCGGCCGGACGTGCCTGCAGGTAGCGCCAGTGCGGATTGGGTTTGGCGCAGTGGCCCAGCAGCACCAGTGATTCGCCGCGCTCCTCCACGTGCAGTGGCAGGTGGGTGATGAATGGCAGGCCGGTGTCGTCATTGCTGACAAGGCTGGCAAGCGGGTTGTCGCGCATCAATTCACAGGCGAGTACGCGGTCCTTGCAATCGAAATGGGGGGGGAGGTACATGGGTTGGCCTTTGCGCTATCGTAAACGAGGCGATGGCCCAGGCTGCCGTCAGCGCCGGTTGTTCCTGTTGCGCGCTTCGGCCCGGGGAATCCAGTAGGCCAACTGGCCCGCCGCGACAAAGGACAGGATGCCTGTGACGGCGATACCCGCTCCCAGCGTCAGGACCGCCGCCAGCAACGACAGCAGTGCCGGACCACAGGTCGCACCGGCGTCCGACAGCAACCGCCAGACGCCGAGGAATTGGGCCCTGCCGCGGCGCGGCGAGTGGTCGGCCCCCAGCGTCATGATCATGCCCGAGCCGATACCGTTGCCGAAACCGATGGCCATTGCGGCCAGCAGCAGGGTCAGCGCGCTCTGGGTGAACGGCAGCAACACCAGCGCGACGCCCATGATGAGCATGGACGGCACAGCGACCCAGCGCCGGCCCCTCAGATCCATGATCTTGCCGGCGGGGTAGAAAAGCAGCATGTCCACACCACTCGCCAGGCCGTAGATCAGCGAGGTCACCGAGGCCTCGATTCCCAGGTGGTCAGCCCACAGCGGAATGACGACCTGGCGTGCGGAGCGCACGACCGCAACCAGCACCACACCAAGGCCCAGCGTCAGCAATACCGTCCGGTGATCGCGCAGGGTCGAAAGGATGGTGCGGCCGTCGGGCCGGGCCGCGGGCAAACCCGGTTCGGCCGCGGAACCAGCCGCTGCGGTGTCCGGCATGCGGGCCGCCACGGCACCGGAGAGCAGCAAGCCGGCAACACCGACAGCGTAGGCGGCGGGCAATCCGAAGTAGTGGATCGCCCCCGCCGCAACGAACGGGCCGATGAACATGCCGACACGCATGCTGCCGCCCAGCGTGGACAGGGCCCGGGCCCGGAATGCGATGGGCACGACCTCCGTGAGGTAACTTTGCCGCGCCAGACTGAATACGGCCTGCGACATGCCAACCATGAAGCAGCCAACGGCGAACGCGCCCAGGTGGCCAGCCCAGCCACATAACGCGATCGCCGCCGCACACCATGCAGAGGCCATCACGACAGCCCAGCGCTCGCCGCGGTGCGCGGTGATCAGTGACGCCGGAACGTTGGTGAGCAGGGAGCCGATGCCGATCAGCGTCACCAGCAGGGCCGCCACCGGGACCGAGGCGCCGAGTTCGCGCGCCGTCAACGGAATGATCGGCAGGATAGCCCCCTCCCCAAGCCCGAACAGGATGGACGGGCCGTACACCGGAACGGCGAGTCGGCGCAGCGAGAATTCAGTAGGTGTCGCCTCCACCTGGGCAGTGTAAGTCCGAGTATGCCAAAGGGGCCGGCAACGGCGTAGCATAGGCTGCGCACTACGCGCCAAGGCTGCCCCATGAACAACCCCCGCCATCACCTGCGCAGCGACCTTGCTGCCATCGCCACCGAGGCCATGTCCCAGCGCGGACTGCAACCCGAATTTCCGCGCCAGGTCATGGATCAGTTGAACAGCATCCGGGCGCACGACCTGGAGCGCGGCCCCGCTATCCGCGACCTGGGCCACCTGCTGTGGTGCTCGATCGACAACGACGACTCGCGCGATCTGGACCAGCTCAGTGTGTCGGAAGTGCTGCCCAATGGCCTGGTGAAGGTGCTGGTGGCGGTTGCCGATGTCGACGCCCTGGTAACCAAGGGCACACCGATCGACAACCATGCGCGTTTCAACACCACATCGGTCTACACCGGCGCGCGCATCTTTCCCATGCTGCCCGAGCGCCTGTCCACCGATCTGAGCTCGCTCAACCCCGGGCAGGAGCGTCTGGCCCTGGTCATCGAGATGGTGTTCAACCCCGACGCCAGCCTTGCGGGCTCGGCGATCTACCGCGCACTCGTGCGCAACCAGGCCAAACTGGCCTACGACGCGGTATCGGCCTGGATTGAAGCCGGCGCCGAACTGCCGGCTGCGGCAGCGGCGGTACCGGGCATGGACGGCCAGCTGCGCACGCAGGACAGCCTGGCGCAACAACTGCGCGCACGGCGGCGCACCCAGGGGGCGCTGGAATTCGAGACCTTCCAGCCCAGGGCGGTCTTTGACGGCGAGCGCGTGGTGGATATCCGCCAGCAGGTGCAGAA
>JANNDB010000974.1:0-1997 GCA_031387285.1 Betaproteobacteria bacterium
GATTTGTGGCAGCGGCTCGACGCGCTGGTGTCCGGCGGCGGGCACCAGATCGACTGGCGCTGGGTCAAAGGGCATTCCGGAGACCCGGGCAACGAGCGCGCCGACCAGCTGGCCAACCGGGGCGTTCAGTCAGCGCGAAGCTGAGGTTTCCTGGGTGACAGGCGCCGGGCGAGCCGTCAGTTACATTCAAAGGGCTTGCGTAGCGCAGGCTACAACTAGAAAACGGTAGAGACAACAGATGGCAAACAAGATTCTGTATTCGGCGGTTGCGATCGTTGGCATTGCAGCGGCATCTGCGGGCGCGTGGTGGTATCAGTCCAGGCCCCAGGGTCCGCAGGAAATTTCGGGTACGGCTGCATCGGGTTCTGCGCCCACCGCAGCCGCGCCCGCTGCGGCAGGCTCGGCGCCCCGGCCTGCCGGTGTCGAGGTCGCGCAGGTAACGCGCACCAGTTTGCAGGACGACGCGGTGTCCGTGGGCTCGCTGCGTTCGCGCCAGAGCGTCATGATGCGCCCTGAAGTCCCCGGCCGGGTCAAGGCGCTGGGTTTTACGGACGGCGGCGCGGTCCGGCGCGGGCAGATGCTGGTGCAACTCGACGACACCCTGCAAAAAGCTGAGATCAAGCAGGCCAAGGCGCAGGTGTCGATTGCCCAGGCGAACTTCAAGCGCAACCAGGAACTGGTGGCGCAGAACTTTGTGGCGCAGCGCGTGCTGGAAGAAAGCTCGGCCAGCTTGCAGGTGGCGGAAGCGCAACTCGCGCTGGCCTGCGCCCGCCTGTCGCGCATGGCCATCATGGCACCGTTCGATGGCACGGTGGGTATCCGCAACGTGAACCTGGGTGACTTCGTGAAGGACGGGGCGGACCTGATCAACCTGGAAGACACCAGCAGTATGTATGTGGATTTCCGTCTGCCCGAGCGCTTCCAGGGCAAGCTGCGGCTGCGTCAGAGCGTGGAGATGCAGCTTGACGCCATGCCGGGTCGCGTGTTCAAGGCGACGGTGGAGGCGATAGACCCGTTGTTTGATGCCAACGGCCGTTCGGTTGGTATTCGCGCTGTCCTGCCCAATTCGCCTGGTGAGCCATTGGTCCAGGGAGGACGGCCCGGTGGTGGTGGTGGCGGACGGCCTGGCGGCGCGGCAGCGGTGCCGGGCCCGGCCACTGCGGGCAAGCCGGGTACGCCGCCGCGCCCCGTAGCCGGCGCCAACCGTCCAGCCCGCCCACCGGCCGCTTCCGCTTCTGGCGCGCGCGCGCCGGCCGTGGCGGCGCCCGCAGGCGTTGACGCCGATGGCTGCCCGATGGCGGCCGAAGTGGCCCCAGCGCCAGCCTCCGCCCGCCCGGCGGCCGCCCCGGCCGCGCGTGCGCAGCCGGCTGCTGCGCCAGGCCAGGCAGCCCGTCCCCAGGGCAATCCCACACCCCTGCGTCCAGGCATGTTTGCCCGGGTCACCACGGTGTTTGCCGTGCGCGACATGGCGCTGACCGTCCCCGAAGAGGCTATCGTTCCCCAGGGCGGACGCCAGTTTGTGATCAAGGTGGTCGAGCCGTCGGCATTGCCGCCCGGACCGAACCGGCCGGCGCTGGCGCCCGACACCAAGCTGGTCTCCCTGCGCCAGGAGGTCAAACTGGGTGTGCGTCAGTTGGGCAAGGTGGAGATCACCGAAGGCCTGACGGAGGGTGAAACAGTGGTTTTGGCCGGCCATCAGCGGCTGCAACGCGACGGCAGTCCGCTGCGCATTGTTGAAATCGGCCGCACGGTGCCGGGCCTGGGTGTGCCGGGTGGCGCTGCCAGTGCGGCCGCCGTGCCTGCACCAGCGCCCGTCGCGGCTGCAAGCCGCTAAACCCTACGGGAGACACCATGCAACTCGCAGAAACCTCGATCCGCCGACCGGTCTTTGCCTCGGTCCTCTCCCTGCTGATACTGCTGATCGGGGCGGTATCGTTCAACCGCCTGAATGTGCGGGAGTACCCCAAGATCGACGAGCCCGTGGTGAGTGTGCAGAC
>JANNDB010000978.1:0-2008 GCA_031387285.1 Betaproteobacteria bacterium
GCCACGAGGCCGTCTGGTCCAAGCTGAGCGCCGCCGAACGCGGCCGGCTGTTGATGCGCCTGTCGGCCAAGGTCGGCGAGCATGCCGAGGAACTCGCCAACCTGGAACAGCGCGATTGCGGCAAGCCCACCAAGCAGGCTAAGGCGGACGCGCTCGCACTGGTGCGTTATTTCGAGTTCTACGCCGGCGCCTGCGACAAGCTGCATGGCGAGACCCTGCCCTACCTGGATGGTTACAGCGTGCTGACCTGGCGTGAGCCACATGGGGTCACCGGCCACATCATTCCATGGAATTACCCGATGCAGATCTTCGGGCGCAGCGTGGGCGGCGCGCTGGCAGCCGGCAACGTCTGCGTCGTTAAACCCGCCGAAGACGCCTGTCTGTCGCTGCTGCGGGTGGCGCAACTCGCGGCCGATGCGGGTTTTCCGGCCGGTGCCATCAACATCGTCACTGGCCTGGGCCACGAAGTGGGCGACGCCCTGGCGCGCCACCCGGGCATCGACCATGTCAGCTTCACCGGCAGCCCCAAGGTCGGCACACTGATCCAGCAGGCCGCCGCCTTGCGCCATTGCCCGGTCACGCTGGAACTTGGCGGAAAGAGCCCGCAGATCGTGTTTGCCGACGCTGACCTCGATGCGGCGATTCCCGCGATCCTCAACGCCATCGTGCAAAACGCGGGGCAGACCTGTTCTGCCGGCTCGCGCTTGCTGGTCGAGGAGACGTTGTACGAACCGCTGCTGGCGCGCCTGGGCGACGCCTTTGCCGCCCTGCGTGTGGGGCCGGCGGCAATGGATCTGGACCTTGGCCCGCTGATTCGGCAGTCGCAGCAGCAGCGGGTCTGGGATTTCCTGAGCGACGCCCAGGTGGCGGGCATCCCCATGGTGGCCCAGGGCCGCATTGTGGACGCGGCACCCGAGAGCGGGTATTACCAGGCGCCGACCTTGTTGCGCGACGTGCCGGTGGATCACCGCATCGCGCAGGAAGAGGTGTTCGGGCCGGTGCTGGCGGCGATGTCGTTTCGCGACGAAGACCATGCGGTGGAATTGGCGAACGCCACCCAGTTCGGCCTCGTCGCCGGCGTCTGGACGCGCGACGGTGGCCGCCAGCTGCGCATGGCGCGGCGCCTGCGCAGCGGCCAGGTCTTCATCAACAACTACGGCGCGGGGGGCGGTGTGGAGTTGCCCTTCGGCGGTGTCAAATCGTCCGGCCATGGCCGCGAGAAGGGCTTTGAAGCCCTGTACGCTTTCACCACCCTCAAGACGGTTGCCATCCGGCACGGCTGAACCAGCGAGAAAATCACCATGCGTATCCAGAACAAATCCGTCATCGTCACCGGCTCCGGCGGCGGCATTGGCGAAGGCATTGCGATGCGCCTTGCCGCCGAGGGCGGCCGCATCATCGTCAACGACATTCAGGAAGCCGCCGCCGATCGGGTGGCCGCCGCCATCCGCTCCGCCGGTGGATCAGCCCATGCGGTGGCTGCGGATGTCACGAAAAGCGCCGACATGGCGCGCCTGGTGGGTGCGGCAGTCGCACACTTCGGGCGGCTCGACGTGATGGTCAACAATGCCGGTTGGACCCACCGCAACCGCCCCGCGCTGGAAGTCAGCGAGGCCGAGTTCGACCGCTGCTTCGACGTCAATGTCAAGAGCCTCTACCTCGCCACGGTGCATGCCACACCGGTGTTTCGGGCTCAGGGCGGCGGCAGTTTCATCACGATCGCCTCCACCGCCGGCCTGCGCCCGCGCCCGGGCCTGACCTGGTACAACGCATCCAAGGGCGCAGCGATCTCGCTGTCCTAGTCGCTGGCCGCCGAACTCGGGCCCGACAACATCCGCGTCAACTGCATCTACCCGGTGTTCAACCCGGATACGGGTCTGTCGGCCGAGTTTGCCGGCGGCCCGCTGGACGATGCGCGCCGCGGCAAGTTCCTCGCAACCATCCCGCTTGGTCGCTTTTCGACCTCGCTGGACGTGGCCAACGCAGCCTTGTACCTGGCAAGCGACGA
>JANNDB010000981.1:0-3750 GCA_031387285.1 Betaproteobacteria bacterium
CCTGCGGGCGTGATGCAGGAACACCTGCACACCCGCGCCAGTGCCGGCCTGTTCGATGTCTCGCACATGGGTCAGTTGCGCCTGGTCGGTACGCAGGCGGCCGCAGCCTTCGAGTCCCTGATGCCGGTCGATGTGATCGACCTGGCCGACGGGAAGCAGCGATACGGTCTGCTGCTGAACGAGGCCGGCGGCATTCTGGACGACTTGATGTTCGTGAACCGCGGCATGGCCAGTGGTGGCGACCTCTTCGTCATCGTCAACGGCGCGTGCAAGGTGGCGGACATCGCCCATATCCAGGCCCGTATCGGCAATCGCTGCCGAGTGATCGCCTGCCCGGAGCTGGCGCTGCTGGCGCTGCAGGGGCCACTTGCCGTCACCGCGTTGCAACGGCTCAACCCGCAGGTGGGTCAACTGGTCTTCATGACCGGGCGCGCTATCACGCTCGCGTGTGGTACCGGCGATGCCTCGCAGGCGATCGACTGCTTCATCACACGCAGCGGTTACACCGGTGAAGACGGCTTCGAGATCTCGGTCCCGGCCGGGCAGGCCGAACTGCTGGCGCGCAGCTTGCTTGCGCAACCCGAAGTCAAACCCATAGGGCTCGGTGCCCGCAATTCGCTGCGACTGGAGGCTGGCTTGTGCCTGTACGGCAACGATCTGGATACCCAAACGACGCCCGTGGAAGCAGGCCTGACCTGGGCCATCCAGAAGGTGCGCCGCAGTGGCGGCGCGCGCGCCGGTGGCTTCCCAGGCGCTGCGACCGTGCTGGGGCAGCTGGATGATCCCCGCGGCTTGCAACGCAAACGCGTTGGACTGCGCGCGCTGGAGCGAGTACCCGTACGCGAACATACACAGTTACAAGGCACAGATGGACTGGCCGCCGGCGAAGTCACCAGCGGCGTGCTCGGCCCCACCATCAACCAGCCGGTAGCCATGGCTTATGTGCCCAGTGCGCTGGCCACCATAGGCACCCGCTTGCAGGCTATCGTGCGGGGCAAGCCGGTACCCATGGAAGTCGTTGCCATGCCCTTTGTCCCGAATCGCTATTTCCGCGGTCCCAATAAGTAACCCCTGACAACCATCCATCACAGGAGAAAACCCATGGCAATCAAGTACACCGAAGACCACGAATGGCTCAGCATCGAGGGCACCACCGCCACGGTGGGTATCACGCAGCACGCGCAGGACGCGCTGGGGGACGTGGTGTTTGTCGACCTGCCCGAAGTCGGGAGAACCTACAGCGCGAAGGAAGTGGCCGGCGTCGTCGAGTCGGTGAAGGCCGCGGCGGACGTCTATATGCCTGTCGACGGTGCGGTGACCGAGGTGAACGAAGCCTTGCGCGCCGACCCCTCGCTTGCCAATTCGGACCCGCTGGGCAACGGCTGGTTCTTCAAGATGACGCTGTCCGATCCCGCGCAACTCGACGCACTGATGGACGAGACCCGTTACACCCAGTTTTCGGCCAGCTGACACCGGAGCGTCACTATGCCCATGCAACCGACCTCCAGCCTGGAGGCACTTGAAAATCATGACGAATTTGTCGCCCGCCATATCGGGGTGAGCGGCGCCGATGAAGCGCACATGTTGTCGGTGATCGGCGCCGCCTCCAAACGCGCACTGATAGACGGCATCGTGCCGCGTTCCATCGCCCGCACCACGCCGATGGCCATTCCAGCAGCCATCACCGAAGCGGCTGCGTTGGCAGAAATCAAGGCACTGGCGGCGCAAAACCAGGTGCTGCGCAGTTTTATCGGACAGGGCTACTACGGTACGCACACACCGGGCGTCATCCTGCGCAACATCCTGGAGAACCCGGCCTGGTACACCGCCTATACACCCTACCAGGCCGAAATATCCCAGGGTCGCCTTGAAGCACTGATCAACTTCCAGACCATGGTGTGCGACTTGACGGCCATGCCGATCGCCAATGCCTCCATGCTCGACGAGGCCACGGCCGCGGCGGAGGCCATGACGCTGGCCAAGCGCAGCGTGCGCAGCAAGAGCAATGTGTTCGTGGTCGCGGGGGACTGCCATCCCCAGACCATCGAAGTCATTCAGACACGTGCCGCCCCGCTGGGCCTCACCGTGCTGCTGGCCAACTCGGCGCGCGAGTGGGAGGAGGCGCTGGCCGGTGACTACTTCGCCGCGCTCGCGCAGTACCCGGCCACCAGCGGGCGGATCGACGACCTGCGCGCAGATGTGGAAAAAGCCCATGCAAAGCAGGCCGCCTTCATCGTTGCCGCTGACCTGCTCGCACTCACCCTGCTCACGCCCCCGGGTGAATGGGGCGCGGACATCGTGGTGGGCACCACCCAGCGTTTCGGCATGCCGCTATGCAACGGCGGACCGCACGCGGCCTACCTGGCGTGTCGCGACGACTTCAAGCGTTCCATGCCCGGCAGGCTGGTCGGCGTCAGCGTCGACACACAGGGCAACCCGGCCTACCGCCTCGCCTTGCAGACGCGCGAGCAACACATCCGCAGGGAGAAAGCCACCTCGAACATCTGCACGGCGCAGGTACTGCCTGCAGTGGTTGCGAGCATGTACGCGGTCTACCACGGGCCACAGGGCTTGAAACGCATCGCGTTGCGCGTTGCCACCCTCACGGCCATCCTCGCGCGTGGGTTGCAGATGCTCGGGCACGCGCCGCGCGAGACGCAGGTGTTCGACACACTGAGCATCAGGACCGACGATGCGACAGAGGCCATCGCGGCCAGGGCGCGTGCTGCCGGGGCCAATCTGCGCGTGTACTGGGGCAGCTATATCTGCATCTCGCTCGACGAAACCAGCACGCGGGAGGACCTGAGCTTGATATGGAACATCTTCCGTACACAAGGCCAGGCACTGCCGAGTGTCGAGGAACTCGCGAAATCCACCAGCGCCAGCCTGCCGCCAGCCCTGTTGCGTACAAGCCCGTTCCTGACGCACCCGGTTTTCAACGCGCACCACAGCGAGACTGGCATGCTGCGCTATATGCGCCGCCTGAGCGACAAGGACCTGGCACTGGACCGCAGCATGATTCCGCTGGGCAGTTGCACTATGAAGCTCAACGCGACCAGCGAGATGATCCCCATCACCTGGCCGGAGTTCGCCAACATCCATCCGTTCGCTCCCGCAGAGCAGCGCGAAGGGTATGCCGAACTCGACCGGCAACTCTGCGCCTGGTTATGCCAGGCGACCGGATACGCCGGCATCAGCCTGCAGCCCAATGCAGGCAGCCAGGGCGAATACGCCGGCCTGCTCGCGATCCGCGCGTTCCATGCGGCCCATGGGCAGGCGAACCGAAACGTCTGTCTGATCCCCTCCAGCGCGCACGGCACCAACCCGGCGAGCGCGCAGATGGCCGGCCTGAGCGTGGTGGTGACGGCCTGCGACGCGCATGGCAACGTGGACATGAACGACCTGCGCGCGAAGTGTGAGCAATACAGCGCCAACCTGTCGACCGTGATGATCACCTACCCCAGTACCCATGGGGTGTTCGAGACGCAGGTGAAGGAGTTGTGCGCACTGGTGCACAGGCATGGCGGTCGCGTGTATGTGGATGGCGCCAACATGAACGCGCTGGTGGGCCTCGCGGCACCCGGGGAGTTCGGTGGCGACGTGAGCCATCTGAATCTGCACAAGACCTTTTGTATACCGCATGGCGGCGGCGGGCCCGGTGTTGGCCCGGTGTGTGTGGTGGCCGATCTGGTGCCGTATCTGCCGGGGCATGCGACCGGCGGTTTACCGGTCAATGGCGTGGGCGCGGTG